>JAJPZH010000004.1 GCA_021204515.1 Alistipes sp.
CCTGGCCTTCTGTCCCAAAGTGATATTGCCGAGGATGAAATCCCCGAAATTTCCGGCTTTCGTATATTCCGCCACCCCGGCATACATTTCACCGACTTTCAGGTCGGGCAGCCGATGTGCCGGGTCCAGCAGATTGGCTATGTAGTGATACCATTCGACAGGCTGCAGCAGAAAAACAACGGCCGCAACAAGGATAGCCCTGTCACTCCAGTTCCGCGAAAAGAAGAGCACCGGACCCACCACGACGAAGAGCAGCAGAACATCTCCGGCCGGGAAAAAAGCGGCATTCAAGGCGGCGAACCCGATCAGTAATACCAACCGCCAGAGGAAACGCCAGCCGAAATCCCGCCCCTGTTTCCTGCGATTGCTGCTTTGAATATAAAATGTAAATCCGAACAGAAGGGCGAAAATCGCATAGGCCTTTCCTGCAAACAGGGTAAAGACGACGTCGAATACCCCCTGATCCAGTATATTCAGCCAGCCCGGAGAATTTGCAGGATAGACCGGAAAGATAAAATGTTCCAGATTATGAACCAGTACAATAGCCATTACGGCAAAACCCCGTAAAGCATCTACGACCTCTATGCGCGGGTTTTTGTTGATGAGTTGCTCCATGAATTTTCAGTATAATAATATTTAACGTCGGGATGCAGCGGTAACCATTTGTTTCAGAAAAGCGTCGGTTCGGCCTGCCGAAGAGCGGCAGGGTGCGAATGGAGATTGACGAATTCGAGTCCCCGGGCCAAAGCGCGGCGAACGGTGTAGTGCGTGCCGCCCGGGGGAACCGTCGTACCACGCGACCAGCAGCGCGGCATGATCGACGAGGTAGTTGTTGCGCACGGCATAACACCCCGCATGATAGGACGGAGAGAGCGTCACGCTGCGGTCGGCGGCATCCAGTACACGCCGGAAGCGTTCGCGGTCGGCCGCCGAAAAACGGCTCTCCTGCCCCCGGAAAGGTATCACGGCGACCAGCCGCAGACCGGGCATGGGATTCTGCGGGGAGTGCGAATCCGGGCAATCCGGGCAATCCGGGCAATTTGGGTAATTTGGGTAATTTGGGTAATCTGCCGATGCGGGAGAAAATCCGGGAACGGCAAACGGTCGGGAAGCGTAACTCTCCGGCGGCGCAGTTCCGATTCCGCAATCGCGGCATGCAAGGACCGCTTCGGCGGCGGCAAGGTCGAAGCCTACGGCCATACCGCAGAGAAAAGTCCGGAATCCGCGGGCGTACAACTCCCCCACCGCTGCGCGCAGAGCGGCGGCGGCTTCGTCGTCATAGGTGCGGTGACCGGTAAAGGCGACGGTCGTAAGGCGGTCTTCGATCATTGGTTCAAAGATAGCGTTTTGGCCCGGACTTTGCAACTCGCAGAGGTGGATTCAATAAACTTCAACAACTATGAAAAACACAGGAATTGCCATTGTATCGCTCGTGGGAGGCATGATAATCGGTTCGGCTCTCACGATGCTCTTCACGCCGCAGTCGGGCGCAGACCTCCGCAAACAGATCAAGGATCTGATCGGCGACGAGGTGGACAAAGTACGCGAAAAAGTAGACGACGTGCGCGGCAAGGTCGAAGAGGCCCGCTGCAAATGCGACGAAAAGTAAACCCGCGGGAGTGAACGGCAGCAGCGTATGGAGACAAACGACAGAAAGACTTCGGGCGGTTCATTCGTCGCGGCGCTGGTATTTTTCGTGATGACGGCGTCGATCGCCATCTTCCTGCTGCTCACGGCATTGGTCGTGTGGCTGTCGGAGGTGACAGGGTCGTTCATCGTCTCGTCGCTGATCGTCGCCGGATTCTTCGCCGTGCTTGCGGTGGTGATTTACCTGCTCTCGATCCGCGATGGCGTGGAGCGCATCCGCGATCAGGTCGAAACGGTATACGACGTGGCGCATGCGGCCAAGGAGGGATACCAGTGGATATCGGAGAAGTTTCTGCTGTTGATGAAGCTGCGCGACCTGCACAACAAATGAAAAACGCCGGGGCATTTCGTTACTCCGGCGTTTTCTTTTGCACTGAGACGGCACGTTACGACAGCGTATCGGCATCGGCATATAAGCGGGAATTATGGTGAAACGATGCGGGAAACAGCCGGAAAAAAGAGCATGAAAAAAGGGTGAACGGCGTTTTCAGACGCAAACCGTTCACCCTCGGAATATGTGGAAACTCCGTTTTAACTCGGCTGTTATTTACCGAAGTAACGTTTGTAGAGACCTTCGAAGCCTTTGCCGTGGCGCGCTTCGTCCTTGGCCATTTCGTGCACGGTATCGTGTACGGCGTCGAGGTTCTCCTGCTTGGCCATGCGGGCCAGACGCATCTTGTCTTCGCACGCGCCGCACTCGGCGTTCATACGCTTTTCGAGGTTGGTCTTGGTGTCCCAGACCACCTCGCCGATCAGTTCGGCGAACTTCGAAGCGTGCTCGGCCTCTTCCCATGCGTAGCGCTTGTAAGCCTCGGCGATCTCGGGATAACCCTCGCGGTCGGCCTGACGGCTCATGGCCAGATACATGCCCACTTCGGTACATTCGCCCATGAAGTGGTTCTGCAAGCCCTCCCAGAGTTCCTTGCTGGCACCTTTGCCGTCGCCGATAACATGCTCGGTCACGAATTCGAGGTCACCTTCCTTCTCAACGACCTCTACGAATTTCTCTTTGCCTACTTTGCACATCGGGCACTGCTCGGGTGCCTCGGGACCTTCGTGGATGTAACCGCATACGGTACAACGCCATTTCTTTGCCATAATCGTAATAATGTTTATTGTTAATGTTCTGTTTGTGCAGCGCAAAGGTAACGATTAAGGGCGAAATTCGCATATAAAAACGATTGTCTTTTTTTATAGGGCGATAAGCCGGGCTTATAGCGCAAACCCGCGGACGGAGCGGAGCGGAAAAACGAAGCCGGGCCGAAAACAGGCCGAAGCCTCCTCCGGAAACAACCTCCGAGAAACAGTCCTCCGAGAAACAGCCCTCCGCTATCCCCTTCGGTCGATAACCTCCTCGATATACGGCACGTCGGTCGAGTCCTTCACCAGCACGCGCTTGTCGCGGTCGAGCAGGTAAAGCGCCGGAATCGCATGGAGATCGTACAGGCTCTTCTCGCGCACGACACAGCCCGCATCGTAACCGTTGATCCAGCTCGGCGGAATATGGTCGCGGTATTCGCGCCATTCGGTGAGGTCCTCGTCGGGATAAAGCGCGACGACCTTCAGCCGTCCCCGCTCGATCATCTCGGAGAGCATCGGGGAGCCGCCGATCTGCTCGCGCAGCTGTTTGCACATCGGACAGCCCGGATTGTTGATGAACAGCAGCACGTATTCGGCTTTCACGCCGTAGAGCGTCCCGGTAGCGCCCGAAGCGAGCGTATAGCGGAAATCGTTGGCCCGTTCGCCGATACGGTTCTGCATCGCCATATCGAGATCGTAGGCCGGACCGATACGCTCGTACTCGTCGTAATAGGGGCTCGCCAGCACGGCCCGCAGAACGGGAATGTAGAACTCGTCGTTGCGCAACGGCGAATTGGGGTCGTGGATAACCTGCTCGGCCAGCATCGTGAAGTAGTCGAGCATCGGACGCGACGCCGAAGCGCGGCGCATGAGCGAATCCATCGGCGCACCGTCGGACGGACGATCGGAGATCAACGCGGTCCAGCGGACATAGGCTTCGATCATCTGCACCGTATCGACTTCGCGGATGAACAGCGTGTCGGCGAAGTCGAACCGGTCCCAGTAATGCCAGCGCAGGTAATCGCGCTTCCCGTCGTCGGAAAGGCCCGAAGGAGCGATGGCCGGAAGGAAAACCTGCATTTGCGGTGCGGCGGAGGTCTGCTGCTGCGACGAACGGCGGCCGCCGCACGAAACGGCGCAGAGAGCCGCCAGCAGAATAAGAACGGTACGGGACATAGAGATAATGTTTTATGTGCAAATATAGTTTTTTTCGGCAACAATCCCACTATCGCCCCGCGAAATCGGGGTACCCGGCAGATTTGCACGGTAGTTGCAACACTTCCGTCCGTTAAAACCAATTCTCAATTTCATTGAATTATGGATGTAAAGAAAACTACCACAAGTACAGGGTTCAAATTGAGTGTCATGACGCTCGCAATTATGAACGTGACTGCCGTAGTGAGTCTGCGCGGCCTGCCCGCAGAGGCCGTCTACGGACTTTCGTCGGCATTCTACTATCTGTTTGCCGCCATCGTGTTCCTCATCCCGACGGCCATGGTCGCCGCGGAGCTGGCCGCGATGTTCTCGACAAAACAGGGCGGCGTTTTCCGATGGGTCGGCGAAGCTTACGGCGCACGCACCGGATTCCTTGCCATCTGGCTGCAATGGATCGAATCGACGATCTGGTACGCCGTGTCGATCGCCTTTATCGGCATGAACGACGTACACGACGCAGCGCTGGCCTCGAACAAGGTCTTTACGCTCTGCATGGTGCTGGCAATCTACTGGATCGCCACGTTCATCGCGCTCAAGGGTCTGGGATGGGTCGGTAAAATCAGTAAATGGGGAGGTATGATCGGTACGATCATTCCCGCAGGTCTGCTGATCCTGCTGGGCATCATCTACATCTCGACCGGCGGACACAACCATATGGACATGTCGCAGGGATTCTTCCCCGACCTCTCGAAATTCGACAACCTCGTACTGGCCAGCAGCATCTTCCTGTTCTATGCGGGTATGGAGATGATGGGCATACACGTCATGGACGTAAAGAACCCGGCGAAGAACTACCCCAAGGCCATCATCATCGGTTCGCTGGTCACGGTCTGCATCTTCGTGCTGGGCACCTTCTCGCTGGGCTTCATCATCCCCGCAAAGGACATCAGCCTGACGCAGTCGCTGCTGGTGGGCTTCGACAACTATTTCCACTACCTGCATATGTCGTGGGCAGGACCGATTATCGCCATCGCCCTGATGTTCGGCGTGCTGGCGGGCGTGCTGACGTGGGTCGCAGGTCCTTCGAAGGGTATCTTCGCCGTAGGTAAGGCGGGTTATCTACCTCCGTTCTTCCAGAAAACCAACAAAAACGGCGTACAGAAAAACATCCTGCTGATTCAGGGATGCGTCGTGACGCTGCTGGCGCTGCTGTTCGTGGTGATGCCCTCGGTGCAGTCGTTCTACCAGATTCTTTCGCAGCTCACCGTGCTGCTGTACCTGATCATGTACATGCTCATGTTCTCGGCTGCCATCGTCCTGCGTTACAAGATGAAGAACACCGAGCGGCCGTTCCGTCTGGGCAAAAGCAACGGGCTGATGTGGTTCCTCGGCTGTCTGGGTTTCTGCGGCGCACTGCTGGCGTTCGTGCTGAGCTTCGTACCGCCCAGCCAGATCGCAACCGGAAGCAACACCGTATGGTTCTCGGTGCTGATTATCGGCTGCGTAGTCGTAGTAGGCGCTCCGTTCGTGATCTATGCGCTGCGTAAACCGTCGTGGAAAGACCCGCAGGCCGCCGCCGAATTCGCGCCGTTCCACTGGGAAGAGCAGGCCAAGGCCGTGCCGGCAGCGGCAGCCGGTTCGGTGAGCGCTTCGACTGGCTCTTCGTCTGCCGGTTCGCAGCAGAATACACCGAATACGAAATAACAAACGGTGCCGCCGACCGCACCCGGATTTCAGGCTTCTCCTTCGGGAGGGGGCCTGAACCGGATCGGTTTCCGCCGACGCGGCATATCGCCGCGCGGATGGAAACGGAGCGCGAGGAGGCGGTGTCAATTAATCTTCAACCAATCCTGTCATGATTCAGAAAATCGACAACGCTACGGTCCGCGAGGCCGTACAGCAGGCTTACGAGCGCTGCAAGAACGAAACGGGCGGCAAGAACGCCGACTATATCCCCTATCTGGCCAACGTACCGTCGAACCTCTTCGGCATCGCGGCCTGCCTGCCCGACGGCGAAGTGATCGCCGTGGGAGACACCGACTACAAATTCGGCATCGAATCGGTATCGAAAGTGCCGACGGCAATACTCGCCATGAACCAGTACAGTGCGCAGGAGGTGCTCAACAAGATCGGCGCCGACGCGACGGGACTGCCTTTCAATTCGATCATGGCGATCCTGCTGGAGAACGACCACCCCTCGACGCCGCTGGTGAATGCCGGCGCGATCAGCGCCTGCTCGATGGTGAAACCCGTCGGCGACAGCGACGGCAAATGGAAGTCGATCGTAGGCTTTATCGAAGGGCTGGCCGGATCGCAGGTCGAAGTGATCGACGAGTTGTACAAATCGGAGACCGCGACCAACTTCAACAACAAGTCGATCGCATGGCTGCTGAAGAATTACAACCGGATTTACGATGATCCCGACATGTCGCTGGACATCTACACGCGCCAGTGTTCGATCGGCGTGACGGCCAAGCAGCTCGCAACGATGGCCGCGACGATCGCCAACGGCGGCGTGAATCCGGTGACCAAGCAGCCTGTGTTCAAACCGGAACTGTCGCCGAAGATCGCATCGCTCATGGCGACGGTGGGTTTCTACGAGCACACGGG
Organism: Alistipes sp.; assembly: GCA_021204515.1. GTDB lineage: Bacteria > Bacteroidota > Bacteroidia > Bacteroidales > Rikenellaceae > Alistipes. Next base: position 6,493 of record JAJPZH010000004.1, read on the forward strand.
CGACTGGCTCTTCACGACGGGCCTTCCGGCCAAGACGGGCGTCGGCGGCGGCATCATGGGCGTCGTTCCGGGCGTGATGGGTGTTGCGGCGTTCGCTCCCCCGCTGGACGGAGCCGGCAACTCGGTCAAGGCGCAGAAGGCGCTGGCCTACATCGCCGGACACCTCAACCTCAACATCTTCGGCACGACGCGCTGCGTGATGGCCGAAAAAGAACCCGCAAAGGCATAGGCCCAGCGGTATCGTACGGCAAAAGGGGCTGCACTTCGGAGTGCAGCCCCTTTTCTGTCGGACGGGAATACGCCCTCCCGTCAGAATTGATAACGCCCCCCGGCGACAAGCGAACCGGAGACGCCCAAGCCGCCTTCGGCACATCATCCGCCCTACAGTGCGTCGGCTACCGGATTCCCAAAAGCGCAAAACGGGTACGGCAGGGCTGACAAGTGACGCATTTCACAAAATAGAAGAATTCTTTGCCCGAACCGTACCCGGTAATATCGGCCTGCACAGAAAAAGCAAGGGCGCAGGTGCAACTCCCGTTGACCGGCCTTCCGAGCCTTGCATGGTAGTTGCCCTTACGCCCAAGCCCGCCCCGGCGCAAGGCCGGGACATGACAAGAGTTTCAGACAATATTTACACCATGCATAAACCTGTTATATCAACAGTCGGAAGTTCGTCAACGGCATAAAGGTTGTCTTAACCTTATAATATGTCGTTACGGCGGCGCCGTATCGTTTCGCAAAGTTAGCATAATTTCTATATTCGGAATTTCATAGGTACAAATATAAACAAATTACTCGATACTTAAACATGTTCAAGTATAAAAAATCGACTTATTCCATCTTTTTGTAAAATGGAACGAAAAAAACAAAGACGCGACGAAGAGTTACTCAGAAAAATTATCCTGCGGGTGAAAGAGTTACGACGTATGCACGACCACCAATCGCAGGAACAATTGGCCGAAGCAACGGAATTAAGCATTGCACAACTCGAATCCGGCAAGAATTTTCCAAATCTGACAACAATTTCGATTATTTGTAAGTTTTACAATATCACCCTCGGCGAATTTTTCGCGCCGCTCGACTATCCGACGAAAGACAACTAATTATTCTGCAACTTTCCGACTGCAGGATCATCTTATTCGAATAACAGAACCGCACAAATAAAAAGGTTCCGCCAGCATTTTGGCGGAACCTTTTTTACAGTGCGTATCGGGCGGACTACTTGGTCTCTTCGATAACGGCCTTGAACAGCTCGACGTCCTCCAAGGTGGAGTTCATGACGTAGGTGTAAGCCTCCGAAATCTTGCCTTCGGCCAGTTTGCAGAAGACCTTCGCCGAATTGACATACTCCTCCGACTCGCCGGCCTGACGCGCCAGCAGGTAGGTGATGATGATATGTCCGGCGGTCTCGACCAGACGGCGGGCGTGGAAATCCTTAAAGCCGCAAAGCTCCTTGTCCCCCGCTTCGACGCGGGCGATCATCTCCGCGAATTTCGCGGTCAGCTCCTTCAGCTTCGCAACGACGGGCTGCATGGGCTGGCTGTATTCGGCGGCGGCGTAACGCTCGATCTGCTCCATGAAGGTACCTTTGGTCACGGAGTTGATGGCCGCAACGACCTGCAACTGCGAAGTGCCTTCATAGATATTCATGATACGCGCGTCGCGGTAGAGACGCTCGCAGGGGTAATCCTTCATGAAGCCCGAACCGCCGTGGATCTGGATGGCGTCGTAGGCCTGCTGATTGGCGTACTCCGACGAGAAGAGCTTGACAAGCGGCGTGAAGCCGTCGGCAAGGCGGTTGTAGAACTTCATCTCCTGACGCTCCTCGCCTTCGAGCGAACGCTCGTGCGCGATATGGCCGTACTGCTTGTAAACCTCGACGAAGCGCGTGGTTTCGTACAACAGCGCGCGGACGCCCTGCAATTTGGCTTTCATGTTGGAGAGCATCTCCGAAACGGCGGCGAACCGGATGATCGGCTTGCCGAACTGCTCGCGCTCGTGGGCGTATTTCAGGGCTTCGCGGTAGGCGGCCTCGCAGAGACCCACCGACTGCGCGCCGATGCCCAGACGGGCGGCGTTCATCAGCGACATCACGTATTTGATAAGGCCCATCTTGCGGTCGCCGACCAGTTGCGCGGGAGCGTTGGTGAAGACCAGCTCGCACGTCGGCGATCCCTTGATACCCATCTTGTTCTCGATACGGCGCACCTTGACGCCGCCGTCGCGCTTGTCGTAGACCAGCATCGACAGACCGCGGGCGTCGGTCGTACCCTCTTCGGTACGGGCCAGCACCAGCGAAACATCGCCGTCGCCGTTGGTGATGAAACGCTTCACGCCGTTGAGCAGCCACGTCTGCTGCTCCTCGGACCACGTGGCCTTGAGCATCACGGCGCCCAGATCCGATCCGGCGTCCGGCTCGGTGAGGTCCATGGCGCAGGTAGCGCCCGCGGAAACCCACGGCAGGAATTTGGCCTTGATCTCCTCCGAAGCGAACTCGTTGAGCGTCTCGGCGCAGTCCTGCAGGCCCCAGATGTTCTCGAAACCGGCGTCGGCGCGCGACACCATTTCGTTGGCCATCACGAAGCAGACCAGCGGGAAGTTAAGACCGTCGTACTTGCGCGGAAGCGTCATGCCGCTCAGGCCCGCATCGACGATCGCCTTCATGTTCCGGACCGTACCCGAAGCGTACTCCACATGGTCGTTCACCACGCGGGGGCCTTCGTGGTCCACGCCCTCGGCATTCGGAGCAATGACCTCGCCGCAGACCTCGCCCGCGATCTCCAGCACGCGGCGGTAGGAGTCCATAGCGTCTTCGAAATCCTGCGGCGCGAAATCATAAAGGTCCTTTTCGGCGAAACCGCGCTCTTTCAGTTCCACGATCTTGCGCATCATCGGGTGCCCAAGGTGGAACTGCAAATCTTTGTTATCTGAAAAGAAATTTGCCATTACTTCGAATTTTGTTTGTAGTACTTAATCATCTTGGGGATTATCTCATTGACGTCGCCCGTGATGGCGTAGTCGGCGATCTTGTTGATCGGGGCTTCGGGATCGGTGTTGATCGAGATGATCATGGCCGAACCGTCCATACCCGCCGTATGCTGGATCTGACCCGAAATACCGCAGGCGATGTAGAGTTTGGGACGGACCGTAACGCCGGTCTGGCCCACCTGACGGGCATGGTCGGCAAAGCCGGCGTCCACGGCAGCGCGGCTGGCGCCCACCTCGGCGCCCAGCACGTCAGCAAGCTCGAACACCAGATCGAAGTTCTCCTTCGAACCCATGCCGTAACCGCCGGCGACGATGACGCTCGCGCCCTTGATGTCGATCTTGCTCTCCGAAATCTCGCGGTCGAGGATCCGCACCGCCAGATCGGTGTCCTTCACGAACTTCTGCCAGTCGATCTTCTTCACCTCGCCGGCGCCCGGCGTAGCGGCGTACTCGCGGCGCATGACGCCTTCGCGGACGGTAGCCATCTGGGGACGGTTATCGGGATTGACGATCGTGGCGATGATATTGCCGCCGAAGGCGGGACGGATCTGATAAAGCAGGTCCTTGTACTCCTTACCGGTCTTCGGGTCCTTGTGGTCGCCGATAACCAGCTGCGTACAGTCGGCCGTAAGGCCGCTGTAGAGGGCCGACGATACGCGCGGGGCGAAGTCGCGGCCGTTGCAGGTCGCGCCGAACAGCACGATCTGGGGTTTCTCCTGTTCGATCAGGCCGCACATGACGGCCGTATGGGGCAGCGTGCGGAAAGGTGCGAACACCTTGTCGTCGGCGACCCAGACGGTATCGGCGCCGTATTTGGCCAGTTCGGTCTCGATACCTGCAAGATGCTCACCCAGCACTACGGCTTCGAGCTTCACACCCAGCGTCGTGGCCAGTTCACGGCCTTTGGTCAGCAGTTCGAGACACACGTCGGCGACCTTGCCGCCCTCATTCTCGATATATACGAATATATTGTTCATGGGTTACTTCTGCGGATTTAACCGAGCGTGTGGCTCGCGATAAGTTCGACCATCAGTGAATTGATATCCTCGTCGGAAGCCGTGAGTTTCTTGGCCTCCTTGGCCTGAAACACCACGTTCTCGATCTTCTTGACCTTGGTGGGCGAACCCGTAAGGCCCAGTTGCTGCGGATCGGGATTGACGTCGGCGGCGGCCCACTCGACGATCTGCAGATACTCCTTGGCGGCGGCGCGCTTGGCGGCCGGCGAGTCGGGAGCGGCGGCGATCTCCGATTTGGCGAGGGCGAATTTGCAGGTCATCACGCGCTTGGCGTTGCGCGGACGGCATTCGGGAGCCGAGGCATTGACCGTAATGACCGCCGGGACGGGCGTCTCGACCGTCTCCATGCCGCAGTTCAGGCGGCGTTTAATGACCAGCGAATCCGCTTTGATCTCGGTAATCTCCTCGGCATAGGTCACCTGCGGCAGGCCCAGTTTCTCGGCCACCTGAGGGCCGACCTGCGCCGTATCGCCGTCGATGGCCTGACGGCCTGCGAAAATGATGTCGGGAGCGATCATTTTCAGCGCACACGACAGCGCGTACGACGTAGCGAGGGTGTCCGAACCGGCGAACTCGCGGCCCGAAAGCAGATAGCCGCCGTCGGCGCCGCGGAACATGGCGTCGCGGATAATGTCGGCGGCACGCTGCGGACCCATCGTAAGGATATGAACCGTGGAGCCTTCGGTGCGGTCTTTCAGCGCAAGCGCCATTTCGAGCGCATTGAGGTCCTCGGGATTGAAGATGGCCGGCAGCGCCGCGCGGTTGACCGTCCCTTCGGGGGTCATCGCATCCTTACCCACATTGCGGGTATCGGGCACCTGCTTGGCCAATACGACAATTTTAAGTGCTTTTTTCATATGGTTATAGTTACAAAATTAATGTCTGTATCATTGCGTCGGGCATCGCGGCAGGCGGAAAACTCCGCGCACGGGACCGCATCTCCGACCGCAATACGGCATGCGGGATACATTCGGCACGGCAGCATGCGACATGCGGCGGCCGAAAGACTCTCCTACCGGACGATCGTTTCGCCGCGGTCGGGACCGACGGAGATGATCTTCACGGGAACGCCCGTTTCGCGCTCGATAAATTCGACGTACGCTTTAAATGCGGCCGGGAACTCACCGTAGCTCTTGCAGTTGCGCAGATCGCACTTCCAGCCTTCGAACTCGCGGTAGACGGGTTTCAGGTCGTCGCCGATCTCGTAGGGGAAATGCGCGGTGCGCCCGCCGCCGACCTCGTATTCGGTGGCGACCTTGACGGTCTCGAAGTCGTTCATGACGTCGGACTTCATCATGATAAGCTGCGTAACGCCGTTGATCATGATCGAATATTTCAGTGCGACCAGATCGAGCCAGCCGCAGCGACGTTCGCGGCCCGTAACGGCGCCGTATTCATGGCCGATATTGCGCAGCCGGGCACCCGTTTCGTCGAACAGCTCCGTGGGGAACGGGCCGCTGCCGACGCGCGTGCAGTAAGCCTTGAAGATGCCGTAAACCTCGCCGATGCGGTTCGGAGCGATGCCCAGACCGACGCAGGCGCCGGCGCAGACGGTATTCGAAGAGGTGACGAAGGGATACGAACCGAAATCCACGTCGAGCAGCGTACCCTGAGCGCCCTCGGCCAAAATGCTCTTGTCCTGAGCCAGACACTCGTTGACGAAATATTCGCTGTCGATGAGGTTGAAACGCTTGAGGTATTCGACGGCCTCGAACCACTTCCGCTCCAGCTCCGCAATGTCATACTGGTAACCCAGACCGCGCAGGATGCTCTCGTGGCGCGCCTTGGCCCGAGCGTAAATCCGCTGGAAATCGGCGCTCAGCACATCGCCGACACGCATACCGTTGCGGCTTACCTTGTCGGTATAGGTCGGGCCGATGCCCTTGCCCGTGGTACCGATCTTGGCGCTGCCCTTGGCCGCTTCGTATGCGGCGTCGAGGATGCGGTGCGTCGGAAGGATCAGGTGGGCTTTCTTCGAAATGCAGAGTTGTTTGGTCAGGTCGTGGCCGCTCGCTGCGAGCGCTTCGGCCTCCTCGCGGAAGAGGACGGCGTCAATGACAACGCCGTTACCGATGATGTTGGTCTTTCCGCCCTGAAATATGCCCGAAGGAATCGAGCGGAGTACGTATTTCTCGCCGTTGAATTCCAACGTGTGACCGGCATTGGGACCGCCCTGAAAACGGGCGACTACCTCGTAGGCAGGCGTCAGCACATCCACGACTTTTCCCTTGCCCTCGTCACCCCATTGCAGGCCGAGGATAACGTCAACTTTTTTCATTGTATCCGGTTGTATTTTTGTGTGCAAAAGACATTTTTTGCATCCAAAGGTACGAATTATTATCCGAAATACCCAATTCGCCGCGGCGACTTTTCAACAATGTATCAGAAATCAAGCGCGAAAAACCGTCCCGGAAAGAAAAAACAAAGCCCGGCACGAAATCGGCGGACTGAAATTAGGTATCTTCGGAGCGGACGGGCCGGAAAACGGCCGCAAATATATTCACCTTAAATTATTTAGATCATGGCAAAGATTTTAAAGGCGGACCTGCGGGAATTCGAGCATAACCCGGGCAAGATCGACAATTACAGGATTCTCTCGGACGTGACGCGGAAGAAGACGGGCATAGATCCCCGCTACCTGAATTTCGACATC
>JAJPZH010000112.1 GCA_021204515.1 Alistipes sp.
CGTCTGAACAACGTCAAGGCGACCAGCAACTACTGGTTCAACGCCAACCTCGACGCCGGCAATCCGGCCGTGGGTATCCGTTGTGTGAAAAACTATAAAGTCAAGAAGTAATCAACCGATCCGGGAGTGCCGGACGACGGGTGCTCCCGGTTTAAAACCGACAAGAACGATGAAAAAACTGAAATATCTGCTGACGGCGTGCTGTGCCGTTTCCGTTTGGCTGGCGGCATGCTCCGACGACGATTACGAACCGCTGCCCGACTGGTGGTGGGAGCAGACGGGCGAACCGGCGGTCTATCCCGAACCCGAAGCCGTCGATAACAAGGTCGTGGCGCACCGCGGCTGTTATGCCGAGACCGGATTTCCGCAGAACTCCGTCGCCGGGCTGAAGAAGGCCGTCGAGATGAAACTCTTCGCTTCGGAGTGCGACATTCACCTGACCAAAGACGGCAAAGTGGTCGTCTATCACGACGATTACTACCTAGGCAATACCTGCTTCAAGGACGCCACCTATGCCGAGCTGTGCGCCAAGGGCACGTTGGCCAACGGCGAGAAGCTGCCGCTGTTGGAGGAGTTTATCGACGTGGTGCTCGAAGGCGGCTGCACGCAGCTGTGGATCGACGTCAAGACGCTCAGCGACGAAGCGGGCGGCAATGCGGAAGCGAGCCGGACCGGCATCGCCGCTGCGCAAATCATCCACGAGAAGCGCGCCAAGAATTTCGTGGGATTCATCATCGGCCGTCTGGCCATACGCGACAAGGTGGCTCCCGCCGTCCGTTCGGCGTGGCCCGTATCGTACGGAGCGGCGACCTATGAACCGAGCGATTTCATCGCCAGAGACATTCCGTGGGCCAATATGAAACTCGCGGATTTCGGGCTGGACACCAAGCGGGCCAAGAGTTTCCCCGAAAACAAGGTGCGCCTCAGCCTGTGGCAGATCGACACCGACGAGCAGATCCAGTGGTATCAGGGCATCCGCAGCGATGTCTACGGCATTACGAACTATCCCGTCAGGATGATGAACAGGCTGGGACTCCGCTAAAGGATTTCAGCATAAAAGAAATGCCGCGCCCCGAAAGGAGCGCGGCATCGCTTTTTGTCCGCCGGAATCAGAACCCGATGAAGTCGGTCTGAAGTTTCGACGTGCAGTAGGTATTGCCCATACCGTCCTCGGCGACGATTTCGAAATCGGCCGTTTCGGGCGTTCCGGAAGTCAGTTTGCCGTAATAGTAGTGGTCGAGATTCTTGCCCCACGTACTGCCCACGCTCTTGCTGAAGTAGAGTACGTGGTAAGCGTAGGCCCAGTAGTCGCAGGTCGAAACGCAGGTCATGTCCCCCACCTTTGCACCGTTCTGCCAGAGCGATACTTTCCAGTCGCCGCTCGGGTCGGAATTCCAGACGTTGGCTACGATGCACTTTTCGTCGTCCGTGGCCGGTGTGTTGGCGGCGAAGCTGAACGTCAGGCTGCCCGAGGTGCCGAACACCTGTTTGCCCGAGTAGGCGCGGATCTGGTGGTCGGCGGCCTTGTTGGTCGATTTGTAGTACTGGTTGGGGATGCTGCTGCCCGAAATCTCATATACGCCGTATCCGTTCGGCGTGCCGTCGACGCAGAGAGTCGAGGTCCACCATGCGCCGCAGGCGGCTCCATGGATGTGTTCCAAAATCTTTTTGCCGTTGCGGGTATGGATGTACTTCTGGAGGTAGTGCGTGTGTCCGATCATGATGTGCGCTTCGGCGAATTCCGAGAGCAGGTCGAGCACCCCGGCGTAATTCATGTAGCTCTCGTCCGTCTCGCTCGTACCGCCGCGGAACGGCATATGGGTGCAGAAGATCACCAGTTTGTCCTTGTCCACGTACGACAGGTCCTGACGAAGCCATTCGAGCTGCTGATCGGTGATGCCGCCCTTGTAGTTGCTCGAAGGGGTGCTGCCGCCGACGTAGAAGACGTTGTCCATCGAGACGATGTGGGCGTTGCCGCGGTTGAACGAATAGTTGCGCGGTCCGAACTGCGATTCGAAGTCGGCGGCTGCCTTGTCGTCCGAAGTCTCGGTCTTCAGGTGATCGTGGTTGCCGATGGTTTGAAAGATCGTCAGATTGCGGTTGGCCATCGACTCCTTCATGTTGCTCCACAGGTCGGGCGTGTCGAAGACGATGTCGCCCAGCGTGATGCCGTACACGGCGCGCCCTTTGGCCTTGAACGTTTCGACCGTCTCTTCGATGTCGGGAATGGTCTCGTTGACGTAACGGCTGATGTCGGCCGTGCTGGCGCACTGCGGGTCGGCGATGCAGAGCAGCGTGAAGTCGGTTTCGGGGGCTGCCAGCGGCTTGAGCACGAAGTCGTGGCGGTCGGCGATGTTCTTGTGGACGATTTCCGCGTAGTACAGCGGATAGTTGTCCGACGAGGTGTTGATTTCGTACCCGGCCGGCGTGCTGTACCAGACGAAGCACGCCTTCTTGTAGCGGATCATCTGATAGATGCCGTTTGCGTCGGTCTCGACGCAGTTGTAGCCGTCCGACACCATCACGCCCTGCACAGGGTTGCCCGACGTGTCGGTCACCAGTCCGTAGAGGGTCGTGCCCTCGCCGAGCTGCGTGCCGTTGAGCTCGGTCTCGACACCGGGTTCGCGGCCCTCGCCGTCCGATTTGTCGTTGCTGCACGCCAGCAGAAGCGCGGCCGCCATGCAGCAGAATAACATGATTCTTGTCTTCATATCTTGTCGTTTTTATTGTTCTCTTACTTCCAGAGCGCGTTCTGTTCGAGATTGGGGTTGCGCGTGATCGCCGTCAGCGGGATCGGACGCAGGTACTTCTTCTCGCTCCATACGCGCCGGTATTCCCAGACGATGTTGCCCTCGTCGTTGAGCGAGAAAGTCTGGTTGGCGCCCGTGTTCGAAATGGCGATCGAATGTTCGGTATCCTCGCCCGGACGGATGTAGAAGTCGGGCACGGGATCGCCGTTGTCGTCGGTGCTGAGACCAGTGTAGTCGTAGGTGTAGTTCGTGCTGCCGATGTAGATGCCCGTCCACGGGTTATTGTCGCTCGTCAGCAGGTCGCCCATGTGCCAGCGCATGTCGTCATCCCAGCGCAATCCCATTTCGAGACAAAGCTCAATGCCCCGCTCGCGGCGTACTTCGAGAATCCACTTGTCGGTCACCGTATTGAGGAAATAAGCCTCCATGTAGGGATCGGCCTTCGTGGGAATGACCGACGTCACGCCGGCGCGGCTGCGCAGCGGTGCGATGGTCTGATCCCAGACGGTGGCGTCCATTTCACCCAGCTCGGCCTTGGCCTCGGCATAGTTGAGCAGCACTTCGGCGTAGCGGATGATCGGCAGCGAGTTCCAGCTGGCCGCCTTCGAAAGCACGTTGTCGGCATCGTCGTCGATCGACCACTTGATCGGATGGTATCCCGTGCGGGTCACCTGCCAGTTGGGCGAGTAAGGCACCGTGCGGCCGCTGATCTTCATCTGGTACGAGGGGCTGATGACCGTCTGCGCCATGCGGGCGTCACGGCCGTCGAACTCGTAGATGAAGTCGATGGTCTTGTATCCGTCGATGTCCGTAAAGGGCGTGCCCTTGGTCGTGAGGTAGGTGTTCATGAACTTCTTGGTCATGGCGATCTTGGTGCCGTACGTCGGCGAATAGTAATACCAGCTGGTTTCGTGGAACGCCGAAAGCTCCTTGCTGTATTCGCGCCCGAAGATCACCTCCTGCGTCAGCAGCCCGGCGCTGGTGAACAGCGAACGGTAGGCGGTCTTCACGTCGCCCGTCACGAGCGAGAAGGGACCTTTGTCCATGATCTCCTTGGCCGCCGCGGCGGCTTCGCGCAGGAATTTGTTGTCGGCGTTGTAGACGTCGTTCTGCCACGGCTTGTCGGACGACGGTTCGCGCGAATGGTATTTGCGGAAGGTGCCTTCGTAGAGACATACGCGCGACTTGAAGGCCAGCGCCACCCATTTGTTGATCAGTGCCGAACCTTTGGTGTACTTGGCGTCGGCGAGACAGTAGGTACTGGCGAACGTGAGGTCTTCGAGCACTTTGTCCATGACGTATTCGCGGCTGTCGCGGGGTTTGGTCAGGGCCTCCTTGTCGCTGGCCGAAATCGTGAAGTCGTACCAAGGCACGGCGCCGAAGGTCTGTATCTTGTCGTAATAGAACCATGCACGCCAGAAACGGGCCACACCCTCGTAATGGTTGTAGACCTCGTCGCTTACGCAGCCTTTGCAGCGATACATGTTGTCGAGCATGTAATTGACGCGGCGCAGGTCGGTCCAGTTGCTTTCGTCCCACCCCGTCTGGTTGTCGGGCGAGACGTTGCCGTCGGGACGCAGCAGGTCGGTGGCTATATCCACGGCGCAGTAGTCGGCGTTGATGTCGCCGCGCGTGATGGTTCCGTCGCCGGGGATCATCTTCTGGATGAATCCGTTGGCGTAGAGTTCCAGATCGGTCTCCGATTTCCAGAATTCGTCGCTGCCGATCTGGTCGTAGGTGTCGCGCGTCAGGAAGTCCTCGCAGGAGGTCATTCCCGCGGCCGCAACGGTCATCAGTGTATATAATAAGATTTTTTTCATGGTTGCAGTCGGTTAAAATGTTACGTTTACGCCCAGTGTCACGGTCTTGAGCATCGGATAGGAGTAACCGTTACCCGTACCGTTGAGACCCGAAGTCTGGGAGCTGGCGAAGTCGGAGTCGCCGCTGGTGATTACTTCGGGGTCGAACATGTCCGTATACTTGAACATCGGCGAGTACGTGAAGAGGTTTTCACCCGAAACGTAGATCTTCAGCCCTTCGATGCGCAGTTTCTTGCAGATGTGCTTGGGGAAGGTGTAATCGACCGTGATGTTTTTCAGGCGAATGTACGAAGCGTCCTGCAGATAGTGGTCGTTCTCCCACGTCAGCGGACCGTCGTTGCGGTTGGCGGCGAGCGATACCATGCGCGTCCAGTAGGGATTTTTGTCCATGTTCGTCACGCGCCAGTTGTCAGTGCTCTTGTCGATCTTCACCACTCGGTCGCCCGTCTGCGTCTTCATCAGCGAGTTATAGGCACGGTTCCATTTGCCCCAAAAAAAGCCCGATTCGGTCCACGGATACCAGTCGCGCTTGCCCACGCCCTGCCAGAGCATCGAAAGGCCGATGCCGTTCCAGTTCAGCGACATGTTGATGCTGTACTGGTAGCGGGGCGACTGGTTGCCGATGATCTCCATGTCGCCGTGGTTCGACAGCGTGCGGTTGCCTTTGGTCATGATGCCGTCGCCGTCCAAATCGACGAACCGAAGGTCGCCGGCGTAGGCGCGGAACACCTCGCCGTTCTTGAAGAAGTTGTAGGCCGGGCCGTTCAGCGCTTCGGCGTTGCTGGCATAGATACCCGCGGTGCGGAAGCCCCAGATCTCGCCGATCTCCATGCCCTTGTAGTAGGTGGTCAGGTCGCCGGTCTCGTTGTAGTAGTCCGTAATCCAGCTACGGCTGTCCCAAAGCATGGCCTTGACGCTGTAATTGAACGGTTTGCTGCCCAGCTTGAACGAGTCGCGCCAGCCGAGGCTGACCTCCCAGCCTTTGGTCTTCAGGCTGGCGTAGTTGCCGTAGGGCGCCGCGCTGCCCAGCACCTGCGGAAGGTTGGGACCGACGGTGTAGAGGTCGGTCGTGTTGCGGCGGTAATAGTCGCCGGTGAACGACAGGCGGTTGTTGAACAGGTCGAGATCCAGACCGATGTTGTAGGTAGTCACCTTTTCCCACGTAATATCGTCGGGAATCAGGTCGGGAACCGACGTGTAAGGCACATTCTGACCGTTGATGATGACCGACGACTTGGCGATCGAGGCGCTGCCCGTTGCGGTCATCGTTTCGAGGTACTGATAGGGGTCGATGTTGGCGTTGCCAAGCGAACCGATGCTCGCGCGGACCTTGAAGTTGTCGAGCCATCCCTCCACGTGCGGTTTCAGCCACGGCTCCTCTGAAAGGCGCCAGCCGACCGAAGCCGAGGGGAAGAATCCCCACTGCGAGTTGACCGGGAATTTAGACGAGCCGTCGTAGCGCGCGCTCACCTCGACCAGATAGCGGCCCGCGTAGGCGTAGTTGATACGCCCGAAGAATCCGACCAGTCCCCACGTGTAACCGCCCGAGGTGGTCGAGTAGTACTCGCCGTCCATCAGCGTAAAGCTGGGCTTCGAAGGATAGAGGTTGCCCTGCCGGTAAGTCTTCTGCGTGCGGTAGTCGTAATCTTCGAGGTTCCATCCGGCTACGATGTTCAGGTCGTGGTCAGCTCCCAGTTTGGGGGTGACCGTACCGACGATGTTGGTCGAGATATAGTTCGAGATGTAGTTCCAGTTTTCGAGCGACGAGAAACTGTTGTCCTGTCCCGAGACGTCCACGCCGGTATAGTAGGTGTAGAGGTTTTCCATGCGGTCGCGCGTCCAGCGTGCACCCTTGTAGGTCACGTCTGCCGAGACTTTGAACACCTCGGGGACGAATTCGAAATTGAACGTCGTGGTATTGGCCACTTCCAGCCGGTTGTCCTCCTGCCACGAAGTGCCCTCGGCGAAGGCGGCGTATCCCGTCTTTACGGCGGTCTGCGTCCATGTGCCGTCGGGGTTCTTCAGCAGGGCGAACGGGAAGGCGTACATGTCGATCTGACGCGAGATCATCTGCTGGTCATAGTGGACCATCGGCTGATGGTACTTGCTGCTCATCAGGCTCGTGTTGTTGTCGAGCGTCAGCCACGGGCGGATGCGGATCGCACCTTTGGCGCGGAGGTTGTACTTTTTGTAGGTCTCCTCGCCCACTTTGTAAATACCGTCCTGAATGTAGTAGCGTCCCGAAACGTAATAACTCACGCCTTCGCGGCCGCCCTGAATGCTGACGGCGTGCGTGGTCGAGTAGTTCACCGACTTGTAAATCTCCTTGAGCCAGTTCGTCTCGCCGTAATAGCTGTAGTTGCCGTTGGCGTCGATGCTGTAATTGTCCATCGTCGGATCGGCGCGGCGGCGTTTCAGCTCTTCGAACCATGCGTTCGAGTAAGGCATGTAGTTGTTGAACAGCGACGGAACGGTTGCCGTCGGCGACGAGTTGAGATACGATTCGCGGAACGCCTCGACCCATTGTACGGGATCGGTTACCACGTTGTCCTCCCAGATCACCGTGCGGCGGTGCAGCGACACCGAACCGCTGTAATTCACGCGCACCTTGCCTTTTTCTGGATTCTTGGTCGTGATAAGGATCACGCCGAATGCGCCGCGGGCGCCGTAAACGGCTGCTGACGAAGCGTCCTTGAGCACCGAGATCGAGGCGATGTCGTCGGGGTTTACCGAACTCATGTCGCCCTCGGCGCCGTCGATCAGCACCAGTGCGCTGCCGCCCTGTCCGAGTTTGTTCTCTTTCTGTCCGTCGGTGATGCGGACCTTGAAGTCGTTGTTCACGCCGCGGATGGTCACCTGACCTCCGTGGGCGGCTTTACCGTCCGTCTGTATGATGTTCAGGCCCGGAATCTGGCCCTGAAGCGAACGGGTGATGTCGGCGTTCGGACGGTTTTCCACCGCGTCACCCGCCAGATTCTCGACGGCGCCCACGATGTTGCGCTTCTTGAGCGTGCCGTAACCCACGACGACCACTTCGTCCATCACCAGCTGATCCTCCTGCATCGTGACGTCGATCTGCGTACGGCGGCCCACCAACTCTTCTTGGTTACGGTAACCGATGTACGAGAAGAGCAGCATGGCGTCCTTGTCCGCCGGAATAGTATAGCTGCCGTCCACGCCCGTAGAGACGCCGACCAGCGTGCCTTTGATCGTGACTGTCACGCCGATCATGGGGTTGCCTGCGGCGTCCCGCACCACACCCGTCACCTGCGCCTTGGCCGGAGCGGCTTTGGCGGTCTGTACGGGATGCGCGCTGCGTGTGAGCACCACGACCTTGTCCACCACGCGGTAATCGATGCCGCGGGGCGTGAATACCGTTTTGAGGATGGCGTCGAGCGCAGCCCCCTTCTCCGTAACGTAGAGGTTCTCCATCGGATAATCGGCCAGTGCGATTTCATAGGAGAATACGATGCCCACCTGCTGCGTGATCGCGTCGGCAACGGTTTTGAGCGTCGTTCGGGAATAGGACAGTTCCAAGTCGTGCCCTTGGGCGTCGGGAAGCGTTCCCCCCCCCGCATAACCCTTAAATGCTATGCAGCAGAGCGCCATGACCAGACAGAGTCCTTTATGGAATAAATTCTTCATAGTTTCAATTCGGTTAATTATGGTTACTTCCTGCGGCCGGTTGCAAAATGAAATCCCGGCGCCGTCTGCGGGACGGGCCTGAGCGTGTTCGTTTTCATACGGTCTGCGGAACCTTGCAAGTCATCCGTCGTCCGATAAAAACCGTGTAGTGCCGATTGTGATTGATTAGGTAGGCATCGCTTGGGTAGTTTTAAAGTTTTTTTGGTTAATATTCCGTGTCTCAGTTACTGTCGGTTCGGTTGGCGGCCGGACTTTTCGGGTCCGGTTTGCATTAGATACAAGCGACCGGAAGAAACTACCCAAACGAACTCCCTTTTTTTAATCGTTTTGTAATTTAAATATCCACACCTATATTTATTAATATTTTATTTTTAGACGGGAAAACCGTGAAATTTTTCCGTTTTTGTTTGGAAGTCCGGAAAATTCGCTATATTTGTCGTGCAAGTCATTCGATATCGTTAGAAACCGCGTAGGAAATTGACATCCGGCAGGACCGGAGTCGGTTTCTGATTTTTTTTATCGGTTTAAAACAAAACTAACGATCAATCATTATGAAATTTTTTCACAAACTGACGATAATTCTCGCGCTGGCGGGGATCGGCGGTCTGACTGCATGCAGCGACGACGACAGCGGATTTCTCAAACGCAACCTGCGCGAGATGAGTTTCTCGTACGTCGAATCGAGCAATACGTTTACGATTCGCGCCACGGGCGACTGGTATATCAGCGATGTGCCCGACAGCCGGGAGTGGACCGGCGTCTATGACTGGGTGCACGTGGACCAGCTGTCGGGAAAAGGGAGTCCCGACGTATACCAGAAAATCACGGTAACCTGCGACCAGAACATTTCGGACGAACGCACGGCGACCATCTACCTGCACGGCTGCGGCGAGGAGAACGTCGCCATCGCCATCAAACAGGAAAACGGCATCTTCGAATGGAAGCCCTTCGACAACGGACAGCGGTTCGACGTGTCGGGCCTGCTGAAACTGAACGCCGAGTCCGACGCCACTCTCCGCATCCCCTACATCAAGGCTATCGGCACGGAGAAATACACCGTCTCCGTGACTCAGACGGGCGGCGACGGGCTGACGGCGGCCGAAGGCAGCTACTCGATCTCGTCGCCGGGCGACGGTTATATCGAAATTCCCCTGACGGGCACCGCGACCAAACAGGGCATCGTGACCTTCGCGCTCAAAGTCACCGACGCCGCAGGCACCGAAACGGAGTTCGGCGAGATTTCGACCATCGTTCGCGCCGGATTCGACGAAGCGGGCGAAGAGACTCCGCTGCTGGTTCAGAACTTCAACAAATTCCCGTGGGGCGGCGACTGCATCGGCCAGAAAGCCGGCGTAACTTCGGCGGATAAGACCGTCGCCAACCTCAGTCTCGACAATGAGACGGAGAGCGTCACGGCGGGTACCAACGCCAGCATCGGCGGCATCACCTCGACCGTGCGCAACGGCAATCCGTCGTTCTACCGTGCTATCGGCATGGAGGGCTGGACGGGTTACCTGAACTACATGTGCCCCGGCTACATGCAGTTGGGAGCGGCGAGCGACAATACCGACGGACAGCCCGGCAACATCATCTCTCCGGTGCTGAACATTCCCGCGGGTTACGACATGCTGCTGACCTTCAAGGTCGCTATCTGGTCCACCGCACCCGATCAGGGCATGGTCGGCATCTGCGAGAAAAACGACGGTTTCTGGATTTCGAAAGGTACGCTCGACAAGATCGTCGCTTCGACCAAGAGCTACGTCTCGCTCGACATCCCGACCTATACATGGGTCGAAGTGTCGGCCATCATCCCCAACCCCGGATCGCAGGCCAATCCGTCGCTCTTCATCTCCACGGCCGACAGCTGGTTCTCCGGATCGATGGTGAAGGCGGGCCGCTGGTATGTGGACGACATCAAGCTCGTATATTAAAACCGGACAACAACCATGAAAAAAAGCATCATATACATTCTGTTCGCCCTCTTCTCGTTCTCGGCCGCGGTTTCGCTGACGGCCTGCAAGGACGACGGCGTGGAGATTTCGGACGCCTACAAGTCGAAGACCCCGGAAAACGTGAAACTGCTCGAATACGGCAACAAGTCGCTCACGATCTGCTGGGACTTCGTCCGCGACGCGACGTCGTATACCGTGCAGCTCGTGGACGGCGACATGAACCCCGTCAGCGAAGCGCTCTGCATGACCACTGCGGACATCGACTACCATGAATTCACCGACCTGCCGACCGACCAGATCTATTACGGCCGTGTGCGGGCCAACTACCCCTACTCCGCCACTTCGGAGTGGGTCTACGTCACTGTGCACGACAAACCCGCGATGCTGATGGCTTCGGTGGGTATCCTCGACCTCGATCCGCAGCTGAAACTCCATGCGGCGAGCGGTTCGACGCTGACCTTCGAATGGTCCTACACCGACGACAAGGCGACCGACGCCGCGCGCAGTTACAACGTCGAACTTTTCCGCGACGCGGACTGCACCGACCTCTATGTAAGTTGGCTCGCCGACGGTGAACTTTCGTCGGGCAAAGGCGTCTTCACTGCGCTGGCCGGCTACCCCGTCGTGCGTTACACCTTCTCGGGTCTCGATCCCGAAACGACCTATTACGCCCGGATCACCAACCTGAACTTCGGCAATATCCAGACGCCCGTAGTGGCCGGAACCACGACCGAAGCCGGTCCGAAAGCCGCTGCGAACAACCCCGCAAAGGCCGGCGACATCATACTGGCGCAGGATTTCTCCGCCTTCATCCACGGCGGCGACATCGTGAATTCGGCGGCCGGTTACAACGCCGTTTCGGGCACCGACTTCCGCAAGACGTGGGAGAAGGCCACGGGCGAGAACCCGCAGGCGGACGGCGACCGTCCCGTCTGCAACTGGGCGACCGAATTCCACATCCACACGGGCGGTACGTCGGCCGAATACGTCGAAGCGCTCGGCATGAAGGATTGGGGTTCGTCGGGCAATACTTCCACCCGTCCGGGCTACATCAAGTGCGGCGGCAGCGGCGGTATCGGTATCCTCTACACGCCCCAGCTGTCGGCACTGCCTGCGAATGCGACCGTCAAGGTCAGCTTCTCGGCCAGCGCCTATGCCGAAGGCGAAAACGTCTACGGCAGCGACATCGTCGTCGAAGCCGTCGAAGGGGCGGAATTCGGCTCGAACAACGTCGTGAGCAAGGAAGGCACCTCCTTCGTATCGAAAACGGTCGATATCTCGTCCGCCGTGGGTAAGTTCGAAACCTACACCGTGACGCTCGAAGGACTCACCCCGGCGTCGCGCATCGCCTTCTCTTCGAATCCGGCGCAGGTCAGTGCCAACAAGACGCGCTTCCTGCTCGACGACATCGTCGTCACTTACGAGGGCGAAACGCATCTGGAACAGCTCGCGGCCCCGGCGAACGTGAAATTCGACACGGAAACCGTTCAGCCCGACAAACTGACGCTCGGATGGGACGCCGTGAGCGGAGCGGCATCGTACACGGTGGCTTATTGGCCGACGGCACGGATGAAAGCAAAGCCGCACTGATCGAAGAGATCGACGGCACGGTCTGCACGCTCGAAAAGCTGACGCCCGAAACCAAATACAACGCCAAGGTCAAGGCCGTGGCCGGCCGCACGGCCACCGACTCCGATTGGTCGGCCAAGGCTTCGGCAACCACCGCCGAAGCTTTGCAGGGCAAGCTCGCCGCACCCGCCAACCTGAAAGCCGTACCCGGATTCTCGTCCGTAACGTTGACGTGGGACGCTGTCTCCGGCGCTACGGGATACAGCGTGACGGTCGATAACGGCACGCCGCAGACCGTCACGGACAATGCCTTCACGGCAACCGGACTGACGGCAGGCACTTCGTACAACTTCTCCGTTGTGGCGCTCGCCGCGCTTGCCGCGGATAACTCCGATGCGGCGACGCTGCAGTCGAAGACGCTTTACGTCAGGATAGCCGCCGTAACCACGTCGAGCATCATCCTCGAATGGGAGCAGGCAGGATCTGTCTCGCAATATACGGTGGCCATCGAGGAGGAGGGCGATCCCTCCCGTAGCGCCCGGTTCACCTATGACTGGTCGGAAGCTTCGGGATACGGAAGCATCCCCCTGCGCTTCGCCTTCAACTATGTAGGCACGGAGTGGGCTTCGGCCGCCCTGTCACCCTCGGCAAGCTACAGGCTCAGGGTGAAGGCCGGCGCCGCAGATTCCGATTCGGCGTGGTCGAACGACATTACGGGCACCGTAGCGCGCCGCACGGCCCCTGCCGGCGAAGTGTTCTATGAAGACTTCGACCGCTTTATGGGCGGTGACGCTGTCATGACCGCCGTCGGCGTCAAATCGGCCAAGAAGGTGACCAGCGAGGCCGGGCTTTCGACCATGCTGACCGAGTTCACCTACACCGACTGGTCGGCAGGCGGCGGCGCCATGAATGCCGGCAGCGGCACTTACGGCGATCCCTACCGGTTGATGTTCTTCAAGGACGACGGCTGGGAAACCGGTACGCTGGTTACGGGCAACGAGGTTCACAATGCCTTCTGCGGCAGTTT
>JAJPZH010000172.1:0-6636 GCA_021204515.1 Alistipes sp.
CGGTTTAGACCGTGCAGGGACCGCCGTACGTCACCTTGGCGGCCGTCGAGGCGTTTATTTTCAGGCGGCCCGAACACCAAACGTCGGCTTTGGCATAGTTCGATACCGTCAGGTCGTAATCCGAGACCCGCAGGTCGGGGGCCGAGAAATTCGCGCCCGACGAGACTCGGACCGTGGCGTCGGCGACCTGCGCCGCGCCTTTCAGGTAGATTTTGCCGTAGCTTCCGACGCTCGCTTCGAGCGAACTGCCGCTGAAGGTTCCGTTGAACGAACCGCCGCTGCTGACGGTCAGCTTCGCCGGCCGGGTCTTTACCGTTACCGTGCCGGAGAATTTGGCGTAGCTGTCGATGCGCATCGTCAGCGCGTCGGCGGTCAGCATCCCGCCGACGCTGGCGCCGCTGCTGACCTCGACCGTGAGGTCGGTGGCTTTGATGTCGTTCGAGAATTTGGCGTAACTGCCGACCGACAGTTTGCAGCTGTTGCGGCACTCCACGGGAGCCTGCGCCGATCCGTAGCTCGAAATCCGCAGTTCGCCGTCGCCGCAGCGCACCGAGCCTGCGAACTTGCCGTAGCTCGACACGTCGAGTTTCGCGGCGCCGGGCGTATCGATGTCGGCGCTCACCGATCCGTAGCTCGATACGGAGACCGAAACCGACGGCCCTTTGAGCGGCATTTTGCAGTTCACCTTGCCGTAGGAGCCTGCCGATATTTCACGCAGCGAAGCCGATGCGGGGACGATGACCGAGACCGAGATGTTTTCCGTGCTGTTGGCGTTGACGCGGAATTTCAGTTTTCCGCCGTCGCGTTCCAGCACCAGATGGTCGATTACGTTGTCGTCGGCCGTTACGCTGATGGTTCTGGCCGTGGGGCTGACGGTGATGTCGAAGAACGCAGCGGCCGAGATGCCCGTATAGTCGCCCGCCTTGCCCCAGTCCTGCGTCACCATGCGCCCGCTGCCTTTGAGCCGGGTGTTGCGGGCGCGGCTGTTCCGGTCTAAGGCGGCCCGCTTGATGTTGGTGCCGATCTCGCCTTCGGTGTTGTAGAGGCGGCGGATCTGCTCGGCGGTGAGCACGGCGGCGAATTTGTCCACATAGTCGCGCTTGACCTGCGCCGTGGCGGCGATGTTCGAAAGTTTGGCCTTCAGGCTGTTTTTCTGCGATGTTTCGTCGGTGCCGGAAACGCTTGCACGGGCGTCGATGGCTTTGTCGAGCGCTTCGCGGTAGGTTCTGTAGATCGGTTCGAACTCTTTGCGCTGGCGGGCGGTCAGCCCCAGCTCGCGGACGATCTGTTCGCGTGCGGCCTTGTTCAGCTCTTCGAGCGACTGGTTGGCCAAGTCGATGCGCTCCGCCGCATCGACGGCAGCCCGGGCTTCGGCCGCGGCGCGCGCGATTTCGCGGTCGGAGAGGTTCGTCGCACGGCGCGCTTCGGCCGCGGCGCGTTCGATCTCCCGGCCGGTCGCCTCTATGATTCGCCGGGCTTCGGCCGCAGCGCGGTCCAGCTCGCCGGAGGAGACGCTCCCCGCGGCGTTCGTCGCTGTGCGGGCCTCGGCCAGCAGTTGTTCCGGTCGGTTGCCGGCCGGTGCGGTTTTTCCCGTCAGGGCGAACAGCAGGGCGCAGAGGAAAAGCAGGATATGTTTCATGACTGAAAGGTTTTTAGAGTTGCTGGTTGTAAAGAATGTCGTCGTAATTCTCCGCGGCGGCCTGACGCAGGGTCTCGGCCGGAGTCGTGGCGAGCATCTGTTCGAGGTCCGGGACCGGCACGTCGGCTCTGCGGCTGCGGTATTCCGTGACGAGCAGGCCCGCGATAAGTACGGCCGCCGCGGCTGCCGCCGTCAGGCAGTATCTGCGGACAGTCCGGGGACGTGACGCCGGGCGGCGGGACGTATGGCTCAGTATGCGCTCGTGCAGCGCTTCGAGACTCTGCGGCGGAATGCGGTAAGGCATCTTACGGCCGCTGTTTTCAAATTCACGGTTCATATTTCCTGTGTTAGTTTTTCTTTCAGTTTCTGCACCGCATAGTGGTAATTGACCTTGAGCGTCTGTTCGCGCTGTCCCAGCACGCGGGCTATCTGTCCGTAGGACATCCCGTCGTAATAGCGGAGGTTGAAGACCAGCCGCTGCTTGAGCGGCAGTTCCAGCACGGCCTGCTGGAAACGCACCTGCATCCGGTCGGCATCCTCGCCGCACTCTTCCGCCACGCGGCCCGCCAGTGTGCGGCTCACTTCGTCGAGCGAGGCGAACAGCCCCTTTTTGCGCCGCCGGAGCAGCGTCAGGGCCGTGTTCGTGGCGATGCGGTAGAGCCATGCCCCCACCTCTTCGCTCCCGCCCCGGAAGGTGCCGATCCGGTCGTATGCCCGGACGAAGGTCTCCTGCACCACGTCCTCGGCGTCTTCGTGGACCACCACCAGCCGCCGCGCATGCCAGTAGAGCGGGCGGAGGTACGCTCCGACCAGCCGGTCGAAGACTTCGCGCCGGGCGCCGGGGTCGCGCAGCGCCGCAAGCTCTTCTGCCGATATGTCGCGGGTCGTCTCCATGAGGGTTTGTCAATAAGACGCATCAAAGGTGCGAAAGTTAAATCCGAATCCGAAATTTTTCTGCTCCGGAGCCGAATTTTCCGCCTCCGGTTTTTGATTCTTAATAATTTGGCTTATCTTTGCGCTCCGAAACAGGCGGAATTGGGGCGCGGCCCGCGAGGTCTCGCTGAGAACCGCCCGAGGTAACACTTAAAAACAAATTGCAATGAAAACCATTTCTGTAAAGGCCGTAAAGCGCGAAGAGTACGGCAAAAAAGCAGCCAAGGCCGTACGCCGCGAGGGCATGGTTCCCTGCGTACTGTCGGGCCACGGCGAGTCGGTCGCCTTCTCGGTGGACCCCCGCGAGATCAAACCCCTGATCTACACTCCCAATTCCTATATCGTCGAGTTCGATTTCGACGGCAAGAAGGAGCAGGCCGTGCTGCGCGAGGCTCAGTTCCACCCCGTCCGCGAGCAGATCCTGCACCTCGACTTCTACCGTATCGCCGACGGCAAGCCCGTTTCGATCGCGATCCCGGTACGCCTGACGGGTAACGCCGAGGGTGTGAAGGTCGGCGGTAAGCTGGCTCTGTCGGCCCGCAAGTTGGTCGTCAGCGCGCTGGTCGAGAACCTGCCCGACGAACTGGTCGTAGACGTGACCACGCTGGGCGTCGGCAAGACGATCTTCGTGGGCGACCTCAAGTTCGAGAACCTGAAATTCGTTACTCCCGCAACCACCGCTGTCTGCGCCGTTCGCGTAACCCGTGCTTCGCGCGGCGCTGCGGCTCAGGAATAGCCGGTAGCCTATGAAATATCTTATTGTTGGGCTTGGAAATATCGGCGCCGAATATGCCGGAACCCGGCACAACATCGGATTCAATGTGTTGGACGCCCTCGCAGAGGCGTCCAACGCTGTTTTTACCACGGCGCGTTACGGCGATGTGGCCCAAGTGAAACACAAGGGCCGCACGCTGATCCTGCTCAAACCCTCGACCTATATGAATCTTTCGGGCAAGGCCGTCCGCTACTGGATGGAGGCCGAAAAGATCGCCCCGGAGAATCTGCTGGTCGTCTCGGACGATATCGCACTGCCGTTCGGTACGCTGCGGCTGCGCCCGAAAGGCAGCGCCGGAGGGCATAACGGCCTGAAGAATATCGCCGAACTCTTGGGAACGGAGAATTTCGCCCGAATGCGCTTCGGCGTGGGCGGCGACTTCCCGAAGGGACATCAGGTCGATTACGTGCTGGGCGAGTGGAGCGAAGAGGACCGGAAGGCGATGCCCGAACGGCTCAAAGTCTTCTGCGACGCGATTCTGTCGTTCGCCACGATCGGCGTGGAGCGGACGATGAACTTCTTCAACAAGAAATAGACGAACGGCAGAAAAGAGCCGCAGGCTCGATATGCTTAACGGACGGAATAACGTGCCTGCACGCTGTTCCGTCCGTTTTTATTTATATGTCCCGTATGGGGCCCGCAGAAATTGCAGGGAGGCTCGTCCCGGAAGCCTGCCGCGTTTCCGCCGCGTTTCCGTCGTGTGTCTGCCGTCTGTCCACCGCCTGTCCTTCGCCTGCCCGCCGCGGAACGGGCGGCATGCGCTGCCGGTAGGTTATCCGGATTTTCCGGATGTTTTCCGCACAGTTTCCGGCCTTCTCCGGACATTCTGCAGGCGGTATCCGGTCAGTATCCGGCCCCCCCCCGGTTATTCTTCGTCGTAATAGAGTTCGTCCATCAGGCCGTCCAGCTCGCGGCGCTCCTTCTTGGTGGGGCGCCCCGTGCCGCGGTCGCGGAATACGAAGACGGTCTCGCGCGGGACGTTGAGTTTGTCCAGCTCCTCCTGCGGCGTGATGTTGAGGCAGTACAGGGGAACGTTCTTGGCCGGCTGGCGGCTCGATACGAGGTCGAGGACCTTGTAGGAATAGGTCACCTGCATCCGGCGTACGGCGATCACGTCGCCGATCCTGACTTCGCGCGAAGGCTTGGCGTAGGCGCCGTTCACGGTCACCTTGTTGTTGTGGACGGCGTCCGCGGCGTCGCTGCGGGTCTTGAACACCCGCACGGCCCAGAGGTATTTGTCCAGTCTGATGTCGTCCATAGGTCGTTACTTTTCATAAATGGATTCGCTGCGGGGCGTGTCGTGCGACTGTTCGTCGTTCTGACGGCTGACGCTGAGGATCATACCCAGAGCGATGGTGGTGAAGAGCGTCGAGGAGCCGCCGCGCGAGATCAGGGGCAGCGTCTGCCCCGTTTCGGGGATCAGGTTCACCGTCACCATGATATGCAGCAGCGCCTGACAGGTTATCAGCAGCGCCAGTCCCAGCACCAGTAGTCCCGGAAACGCCGTGCCGCACCGCCGGAAGATCTCGATTCCGCGGAAGAAGATCCACAGGTAGAGCATCAGCAGCGCGATGGCCAGCACGATGCCGTACTCTTCGACGAAGAAGGCGTAGGCGTAGTCGCTTTCGGGGTGGATCATCTCGACGCGCATGGCGCTCTGTCCGGCTCCCTCGCCGAAAATGCCGCCGTTGTAGATGGCGATCATCGAACGCTCGGTGTCGGTGAGGTGTTCGATCGGTTTGTCGGTCTGCGAACGGGTCCAGAGGTGTATCCATGTCGAGACGCGCCCTTCGGCGGTTTCGCTGCGGCCGAGGTTGAGCGTCATGATGAGGACGATGCCCACGCAGGCCAGCCCGACGAGCTTCATCAGTTCGCCGAAGCGGACGCGCCCGATGAGCATCATCACCCACGAGGCGAGGAACACCAGCACGGCCGACGAAGTGTGGGCCGGAAAGATCACGGCGCACGAGACGACGACGGGCATCAGGATCGGCCACGTTCCTTCGCGCCAGATGCGGCGCTGTTCGCGCGACGAACGCCATGTCCAGAATCTGAGCGATGGCACGATGCGTATTTTGTCGATCTTCGACTGGCGGCCGGCCAGCTGGCTGGCGAGGAACAGCACCGTGGCGACCTTCAGCGCCTCAGAGGGCTGGAACTGGAAGGGTCCCAGCGGAATCCAGCGGGCGGCGCCGTTGGTCGTGGCGCCGATGAAGTAGACGGCGACGGTCAGCAGGACCGAAAGAATATAGACGGGGCGCGAAAAGAGGTTGTAGATGCGGCAGTTGATCTTCTGCACGGCGACCATCACGACGAGGCTGACGATCAGGATCATCAGCTGCTGGCGCAGGAAATGCGCCGTGGTGCGGGCCGTGTGGGCGTCGTAAGCCATTTTGGCCGTCGAGGAGTAGACCACCAGCACCGAGATCACGGCCAGTACCGCAATGATGATCCACAGCACGCGGTCGCCCGTGAAAAGCCTGAATCGGGGCTTCTCAGCCGTTTCGCCGCCCTCTTTCGCCGTACGCGGGTTTACCCCTGCCGTTGCTTCCCCGTATTCGGAATCGGCGCTTCGTCCGTTGCCCCGTCCGCCGTTGTATCGGTTGCTCCGGCTGCCGCTGCCGTTCGGAGCGTCGTCTCCTGCGGCGGTCTTTCCGGCCGTACGCGGGGCGTTCCCGGCCGTTTCCGACCAAGGTTCCTGCGCCTGCTGTGCACTGGGCGTGTATTTCCGTCCGCCGAATTTCATCGTCTTATGCCTTTTCGTTTACCCACGCCTTGAACAGCTCGCCGCGGTTCTCGTAATTTTTGAAGAGGTCGAAACTTGCGCAGGCCGGGGACAACAGCACCGCGTCGCCCGGCCGGGCGGCGGCTTTGGCCGCCGCCATCGCGGCGTCGAGCGAATCGGTGGAGATCACTTCGGGCACGACGCCCGTGAATTCCCGGAGCAGTTTGGCATTGTCCACGCCCAGACAAACGAGCGTATGCACCTTCTCGCGGGCGAAACCCTTGAGCGGTTCGTAGTCGTTGCCCTTGTCCGTGCCGCCGGCGATCCACACCACGGGGCGCTTCATGCTTTCGAGCGCATAGTAGACCGAATCGACGTTGGTGGCCTTCGAGTCGTTGATCCACAGCACGCCGCCGCTCTCCCTGACCGGTTCGAGCCGGTGCTCGACGGGCGCGAAGCCGTAGAGCGAACGGCGGATCGCCGCCGGGGCGATTCCCGCCGCGAGGGTTGCGAGCGCCGCCGCCATGGCGTTGTAGGCGTTGTGCAGGCCCTTGATCTGCAGTT
>JAJPZH010000172.1:6646-28738 GCA_021204515.1 Alistipes sp.
GAATTTGCCGTCGCAGAGGAAAGCGTCCCCCGCGCCGCTGGCTACGGCGTTTTTTGCAGCGAAGGGGAGCTGCTTCATGCGCAGGTCGTATTTCGGAAGCTGCTGCCAGATCACTTCGTCGTCGCCCGAATAGATGAAATAGTCGCGCGAAGTCTGGTTCTGCGTGATGCGCATCTTCGAATCGGCGTAGTTCTGGAAGCAGTGGTCGTAGCGGTCGAGGTGGTCGGGCGTGATGTTCATCAGCACGCCGATATGCGCCCGGAATTTGTACATGCCGTCGAGCTGGAACGAACTCAGCTCCAGCACGTACCAGTCGTAGTCGCCCGTGGCGACCGAGTAGGCGAAGCTCTCGCCGATATTGCCGCCCAGAGCCACCCGCATCCCGGCGTCGCGCATGATCTTGTAGATGAGCGACGTGGTGGTGGTTTTGCCGTTCGAGCCGGTGATGCAGATGCACTTCGCCCGGCCCGTGTAGCGGCCCGCGAACTCCATTTCGGAGACGACGGGGATGCCTGCGGCGCGGAGTTTTCGCACCAGCGGCGCCGTTTCGGGGATACCGGGCGACTTGACGACCTCCGCGGCCGCGAGAATGCGCTCCTCGGTGTGGCCGCCCTCCTCGTAGGGCACCTGCCACTCGTCGAGTTTGGCCTTGTAACGGTCGGCGATCCGCCCCGCGTCGGAGAGGAAGACGTCGAATCCTTTCTTTTTGGCGAGGATCGCGGAGCCGTATCCGCTGATGCCGCCGCCCAGCACTGCTATCTTTTTCATGATTACCGGATCTTTAACGTTACGAGGGTGATGGCCGCCAGCAGCAGCGAGATGATCCAGAAACGCAGGACGATCTTGGTCTCGAACTGTCCCTTCTTCTGGAAATGGTGGTGTACGGGGGCCATCAGCAGCAGACGGCGGCCTTCGCCGCATTTGCGCTTGGTGTATTTGAAGTAGCCGACCTGCATCATCACCGAGAAGCTTTCGATCAGAAAGACGCCGCACAGCAGCGGCAGCAGCAGCTCCTTGCGGATGCAGAGGGCGAAGACGGCGATGATGCCGCCGATCGACAGCGAACCGGTGTCGCCCATGAAAATTTGCGCCGGGAAGGAGTTGTACCACAGGAATCCGACCAGCGCGCCGACCAGCGCCGCGGCGAAGACGACCAGTTCGCCGCTGTCGGGGATGTACATGATGTTGAGGTAGTCGGCGTATACGATGTGCCCCGAGAGGTAGGCCAGCACGCCCAGCACCGCCACGATCGGCACCGAAACCCCCGTGGCCAGACCGTCGAGTCCGTCGGTGAGGTTGGCGCCGTTGGAGACGGCCGTCACCACGAAGATGGCGACCAGCACGTAGAGCAGCCACGTCATCGTGGTGTTGCCGCCCGTGAGCCAGCCGTAATCGAATTCGTTGTCTTTGATGAAGGGAATGGTCGTCTGGGTGGTTTTGAGGCTTTCGGAACTGAGGACCACGTTGCGGTGTACGGTTTCGAGCACGGAGCCGTCTTCGTTCATGTAGACGGTCTGTACGGGCTGGATGACCTTGTCGCGTACGACGATGTCCTGCGACACGCACATCGTCGTACCGACGATGATGCCCAGTCCGACCTGTCCCACGATCTTGAAGCGGCCCTTGAGACCCTCTTTGTTGTGGCGGAAAACCTTGATGTAGTCGTCCAGTCCGCCGATAAGTCCCAGCCATACGCTGGAGACGATCATCAGCTGGATGTAGATGTTGTCGAGCCGTCCGAACAGAAGGATCGGCACGAGGATCGCCAGCAGGATGATCACGCCGCCCATAGTGGGGGTGCCGCGCTTCTGGAGCTGTCCCTCCAGACCGAGGTCGCGGACCTCCTCGCCGATCTGCTTGCGGCGCAGGAAGTCGATGATCCTGCGGCCGAAAATGATGACGATCAGCAGCGCGAGGATGATCGCCGCCGCGGCGCGGAACGAGATGTACTGGAACATACCCGAGCCGGGCAGGTTGTAGGCTTCGTCCAGATACTTGAAGATGTAATAGAGCATATTGTTCGTTGGGTTTTATTTTCCGAATGAATCGAAGGCTTTGCGGACCTCCTCCCGGTCGTCGAAGGGGTGCTTCACGTCGCCGACGATCTGATAGGTTTCGTGGCCCTTGCCTGCCACGAGCAGGATGTCGCCCGGCTGCGAGAGCATCGCCGCCGTGCGGATGGCTTCGGCGCGGTCGGCGATGCGCAGGAAGCGCGCGCCGGGTTCGAGTCCCGTCGCCATCTGGTCGAGAATCGCTTCGGGTGACTCGTGGCGCGGGTTGTCCGACGTGAAGACGGCCGTATCGGCGTAGCGCACGGCGATCTGCGCCATTTCGGGCCGCTTGGTGCGGTCGCGGTCGCCGCCGCAGCCGCAGACGACGATCAGCTTCTGCGCCGGGGTGCGGATCTCCTCGATGGTCCGGATCACGTTTTCGAGTGCGTCGGGCGTGTGGGCGTAATCGACGACTGCCGTGACGCCGTTTGCACTCCGGACCAGTTCGAAGCGGCCGCTGACCGGGTGCAGCATGCTCGCCGCGCGCAGCACTTCGCCGCGGTCGAAGCCCAGCAGGACGGCCGCGCCGTATACGGCCAGCAGGTTGTAGGCGTTGAAGCGGCCTACCAGTCCGACCCACACCTCCTGTCCGTCGATGCGCAGCTGCATGCCGTCCGCGTGCATTTCGACGATCTTGCAGCGGAAGTCGGCCATCGAGCGCAGCGAGTAGGTGTGTATGGCGGCGGCGGTGTTCTGCACCATCACGCGGCCGTTTTTGTCGTCGGCGTTGGTCAGCGCGAAAGCCTCTTTGGGGAGCGAGTCGAAGAAGAGTTTCTTGGCGCGGATGTATTCGGCGAAGGTCTTGTGGTAATCGAGGTGGTCGTGGGTGATGTTCGAGAAGATGCCGCCCGCGAAGTGCAGGCCGCGCGTGCGCTCCTGCACGATGGCGTGCGACGAGCACTCCATGAAGCAGTACTCGCACCCCTCGTCGGCCATTTCGCGCATCATGGCGTTGAGCCGCACGGGGTCGGGCGTGGTGTGCGTCGCCTCGACGGTACGCTCGCCGACCTTGTAGACCACGGTCGAGATCAGTCCCGCCTTGTGCCCCAAGGCCTGCACGAGGTCGTACAGCAGCGTCACGGTCGTGGTCTTGCCGTTGGTGCCGGTGATGCCCACGAGTTTCAGCGCACGGCTGGGGTGGTCGTAGAACGCCGCGGCCGTGTCGGCCAGCGCGCCTGCGGCGTCGGGTACTACGACATAGGCGACGTTTGCGGCGGTCTGTTCGGGCAGGCGCTCGCAGACGACGGCGGCGGCGCCTTTTGCGACGGCGGCCTGAATGAAGTCGTGCCCGTCGTTCTGCGTGCCGCGCACGGCGAAGAAACAGTCGCCCTGCCCGACGGCACGCGAATCGTAGACCAATCCGGCGACGGCGGCCGAATCGTCGCCGTGCAGCGCCGTGACGGGGGTATTTCGGAGAAGTTCTTTGAGTGTTTTCATAAACCGTTGTCTTTTGTCGTATTCGCTCCTCGGGCGCGTTTGTTGCCGCCGTCCGCAGGATTCGGAGCCGAAGCGGTCCCGTAAACGCGGCCGGAAGCCGGGAAAGCTTCCCTTCGGCGCAGCGCCGGGGTGAATATCGTCAGTTCTTTCATGTCAGTTCAGCGTTATGGCGACCGTCGCGCCCGGCGTGATGCGCGTTCCGGGGGCGATGCTCTGCCGGACGACGGCCCCCCGTCCCGCGAAGCGGACCTTCAGGCCGCGGCTTTCGAGTACGAACAGCGCGTCCTTGAGTCCCATGCCCCGCACGTCGGGCACCGTGCCCGTTTCGGCCGGAAGACTCGTGATGACCACGTTCGAGAGGCTGTCCACCTGCACACGGCCCCAGCCCGTGCGGCGGTCGAACGAGGCGCGGGGCGAAAGCTTGTCCGCCACGCGGCGGATCTGGGCGATGTCGCCGCCCTTGATCCGGTCGGGGTATTGGTGCGGGCCGTGCCGTTCGACGCGGCCGTACCAGTCGCGGTTGCGGTTGTAGATGTAATCGACCATGCGTTTGACGACCGGACCCGCCAGCGGACCTCCGTAATAGGCCTTGCCGGCCTGCGCACGGGTTTCGATGGTCGTCAGCACCGTGTAGCGGGGATTGTCGGCCGGGAAGTAGGCGACCATCGAGCCGAGGTAGTAGCGGCCTTCGCGGCTGCGGGCGTCGGTGATCTGCGCCGTGCCGGTCTTGGCGGCCACGCGCAGCCGGGCGGTGTCCCTGAAATAGAGGCTGGCGGTACCCTCGGTGCAGACCAGTTCGAGACACCGCTGCACCTCGCGCAGCGCCGAGCGCGAACAGATCGACGAGGCGATGGTGCGGCTTTCGAACCGCTCCTCGACGCGGTCGCCGCGCCGCAGTTCGCGCACCAGCACGGGCGAGATCATTTTGCCGCCGTTGGCGATGGCGTTGTAGAAGGTGATCATCTGGATCGGAGCCAGCCGCACGCGGTAGCCGTAGCTCATCTTGACCAGCATGACGCCCGGGTCGGGAACCTTCCAGTCGGTGGTTATCGACGGGGCGCGCTCGCCCAGCCGTTCCAGTCCGACGGTCTGTCCGAGGCGGAGTTTTTCGTGGAGAAAGTCGCTGTACTCCTGCTTCTTGCCCGTAATGCCGTAACGGTCCCAGATCGCTTTGGCGAAGTAGACGTTCGACGACGAAGCCACGGCGCGGCGGAAGTCGATGACATGGTCGCCGCGGTGCGAGTCGCGGATATTCTTGGCCGGGCCTACGGTCACCGGGTCGCCGTTGTGGGTGTCGTAGGTGGTCTGGGGAGACATGTCGGCGTCGTCGAGCAGCGTGAGCATCGTCGCCAGCTTGAAGGTCGAACCCGGCTCCATGCTGCGCCCCAGCGCGTAGTTCTCGCGTTCGTAAAACACCCCTTCGGTTCCCGCCCGGCCCAGATTGGCCATGGCGAGGATTTCGCCCGTATGGACCTCCATGACGATCGTCGTGCCCCAGATGGCGTTCTGGGCTTCGAGCTGGCGCCGCAGCGCCTTGTCGGCGACGTCCTGCAGGTCCAGATCGAGCGTGGTCACCACATCGTAGCCGTCTTCGGGGTCTTCGTGGCCGCCGCCCGCGACGCGGCCGTAGAAGCCTCGGGCGATGCGCTGCCGCAGGGCTTTGCCGTCGCGGCCAGCAAGCTCTTCGCGGTAGGCCTCCTCGATGCCGTAATTGCCCTTGTCGCCCGTCAGTCCGATCGTGCGGCGCGCCAGTTCGCCCTGCGGGTAGATGCGTTCGTCGCGCTCGATGAGCCGGTAGACCATGCCCATATTCCAGTTCAGCAGCGGATAACGCCGCAGGGTCTGCCATTCGGCGTAGTCCACTTCGCGGGGGAAGATATTGACGGGCGTGTGGTCGCGGATGGTGTCGTAGATGCGGCGCGTGGCGAACTCTTCGCCGCGCAAACGGTCCATCAGGCGCGAAAACCATCCTTCGGAGCGCAGGTAGGTCGTGTCGCGTCCGTTGACGAGCCGGTAGCGGCGGGCGTGCTCCTCGCGGAATTTGCGGCTGTATTCGGCGGCGGACTTGTCCCGGAAGAACGCCGCGAGCAGTTTGGCCAGCGAGTCGCTCTGTTCGCGGAAGGTTTTCAGCGAATCGAGACCCGGCGAAGCGAAGTCGAAGGCGGCCTGATAGCGGAAGATCGAGGTCGCCAGCGGTGCGCCGCCGCGCGAGAGAATGCTGCCGCGCTGCGCCGGAATGGTCTCTTCGGTGAAGATGCGGCTGGCCAGCCGTTCGGCGTTGTAGGCCACTTCGGAGCTGAAGAGCTGCACCCAGACCAGCCGTCCGAGCACGACGGCCCCCGCGAGTATGAACAGCACGTAGAGCAGCCGTACCCGCAGCAGGATGTCGCTTTTGATCTTCGAACGTTCCTCTTTCATCGTCCGTCAGTTTTCGATGATTTCGCCCGGCGCCGGCGGGTCGGTAAGCTCGATGCCGCGTTCGCGCAGCCGCTCGACGATGGCCGAGTGGGTGGTGCGGCGGTAGCGTTGTTCCTGCAGGCGGATCGAACGTTCGCGCAGGATCTGCACTTCGCGTTCGAGGCGCGAGTACTTCATGTCCAGATGCAGGGTGGTGAACATCACGGCGATGCTCAAAAAGAACATGCCCGCGATCGAGAGCATGTAGGGATAGTATTTCGAGACTCCCTCGTGGACGAGGATCGTACCGGAGAAGAGCTGCCAGAAGGTGCTGGCCCTGCGGCGGCGCTCCCTGCGCCGGCGCTCCTCCTCTTCGGCCTTCTCCTCCTCTTCGCGTTCCATGTCGGCGCAGATGTCCTCGTCGGCTTCGCCCCGCTCGATGCGCAGCACCTCGCGCCGCACGCGGCGGGCGAATTCCTCCTCCTGCCTGCGGCGGGCCTCCTCTTCGGGGGTTACCGGGTCGAATTCGTGGTCCTTGAACATCCTTCTCTGCTGCTTTTGTCGTTGAGTGATTTGCGGCGGCTTCCGCTCTCCGTTATTTGTTTTCCCGTTTTGCGGCGGCGCGCAGCTTGGCCGAGCGCGACCGGGGGTTGCGTTCCAACTCTTCGGCCGTGGGGACGACGGCCTTGCGCGTTATGATCTCGAACGGCGTGAGGGCGCGTCCGAAGAAGTCTTTCTCCACCGAACCTGAAAAATTCCCGCTGCGCAGGAAGTTCTTGACCAGCCGGTCTTCGAGCGAGTGGTACGAGATGACCACCAGCCGCCCGCCGGGACGCAGTACCTTGAGACTCTGCTCCAGCGCCATTTTTAGCGCCTCCATTTCGCCGTTGACCTCGATGCGCAGCGCCTGAAAAAGCTTGGTCAGGAACTTCGATTCGTCTTTTTTCGGGGTGCAGGGCTTCACGGCCTCGACCAGCTGCGCCGTGGTCCCGATCGGCGCGGCTTCCCGCGCCCGGACGATGCAGTTGGCGATTTTCCACGGGGTATCCAATTCGCCCCACTCGCCCAGCAGGCGCGTCAGGGAGTCGGCCGGGTAGTCGTTCACGATGCGGGCCGCCGTCAGCGCGCCCCGCTGGTTCATGCGCATATCCAGCGGCGCTTCGCCCCGGAACGAGAAACCCCGCTCCACGGCGTCGAAATGGTGCGACGAGACGCCCAGATCGGCCAGAATGCCGTCCACCTGCACCACCTCCCGCAGCCGCAGCGCTCCGCGCAGGAAGCGGAAGTTGCTCTCGACGTAGCGGAACCGGCTGTCGTCGGGGCAGTTCGCGCGCGTGTCCCGGTCCTGATCGAAGGCGTAAAGCCTTCCTTCGGGACCCAGCTTTTCGAGGATGCGGCGCGAATGGCCGCCCCCGCCGAAAGTGAGGTCCACGTAAGTGCCCGCAGGCTCTACGGCGAGCAGGCCGACGGACTCCTCCAGAAGGACAGGTGTGTGATACTGAGACATATTCGTTGCTGACAAGGTCGATTTGGGTGTAAAGTTAGGGATTTTTCGAAAAAGAATACCTATATTTGTGGATATAATTTTTTGAACATCTTTATGCCCAGAATAGATATCGGAGCAGTACTCGCCGACAAAGCCCCGCGGCTGGCCCGCTGGATTCCCGGCTTCGTCCTCGGCTGGCTCCGCCGCACGATTCACGAGTCGGAGATCAATTACATTCTCGAACACTACTGGAATCTCTCTCCGCAGGAGTTTATCCGCGCCTGCTTCAGGGAGTGGCAGGTGACCTATTCGGTCGAGGGACTCGAAAAGCTCGATTCCAAGGGCCGCTATCTGTTCGCCGCGAACCATCCTTTCGGCGGCATGGACGGCATGATGCTCGCCGACAAGCTGATAGACCGTTTCGGCGACGCCCGCGTGGTGGTCAACGACCTGCTGATGCACCTCGAACCGCTGCGTCCGCTGTGGATTCCGGTGAACAAGCACGGTTCGCAGAACAGCGCCTACGCCCGCAAATTCGACGAGGAGTTCGTCGGCGAAGTGCCGATCCTGACCTTTCCGGCGGGACTCTGCTCGCGCTGCATCGGGGGCGAGGTGACCGACCTGCCGTGGAAAACCAACTTCCTGAAAAAGGCCTACGCTTCGCAGCGCGAGATCGTGCCGGTGTTCGTCGAAGGAAGGCTGTCGAATTTCTTCTACCGCATGGACCGGCTGCGCAGAATGCTGGGCCTGAAATTCAATATCGAGATGCTCTGGCTGCCCGACGAGATGTTCTCCCAGAAGGGCCGGCACTTCCGGATTCTCGTGGGCGATCCGATTCCCGTCTCCGAGCTGCAGCGTTACGGCGGACTTAGGGAACAGGCCGAATTCGTACGCAAAAAGGCGTATTTTTTGGAAAATATGCTCTCTCCGGAACCGGAAAAACGCTAAAAATCGGTATTTTTGCCCCAGTTATATGCAACAGAGACAAATGGAAGCCATCATACCTCCCGTCGAAAGGGAGCTGCTCCGTGCCGAACTGACGCCCGAGCGCAAGGCCCGCGATACGAAGAAGGCCGGGAATGAGATTTATATCTTCTCGGCGGCCGAGTGTCCGTCGCTGATGCGCGAGATCGGTCGCCTGCGCGAAATCGCGTTCCGCGGCGCGGGGGGCGGCACGGGCAAGGAACTGGACATCGACGCCGAGGATCTGGCCGAGGACGGCTACTACCAGCTGATCGTGTGGGACCCCGCCGCCGAAGAGATCGTCGGCGGCTACCGCTTCATCATCTGTACGAACGAATATCCGCGCCACCTCTCGACCGAACACTATTTCCGTTTCAGCGACAAGTTCCGCCGCAAATACCTGCCCCGTACCATCGAACTGGGCCGTTCGTTCGTGCAAACCTCCTATCAGGCGCGCGGCAACGCCAAGAGCATCTATGCGCTGGACAACCTCTGGGACGGTCTCGGGGCGCTGATCGTGCTGGACCCCCGCGCCAAATACCTTTTCGGCAAAGTGACGATGTATACGACCTACAAGGCCGTGGCCCGCAACGCCCTGATCTGGTTCCTGCGCCGTTACTTCCCCGACCGGGACAACCTCGTCGAGGGCATCCATCCGCTCGAACTCGATCTGGACGATCTCTATTACGAACAGCTCTTCACGGGACTGACCTATCAGGAGAACTACCGCATCCTGATCCAGAAAATCCGCGAGTTCAACGAGAACATTCCGCCGCTGATCAACGCCTATATGAACCTTTCGCCCACGATGCGGGTTTTCGACACGGTGTCGAACCCCGATTTCGGCGGGGTCGAGGAGACGGGCATTCTGGTCACGATACGCGACATCTATCCCGAAAAACGCGAGCGTTACACCCGCTGGCTGGGGTGGCAGGCCAACCTGCAGTACCGCCGCGAACTTTTCCGCAAACGGGTGCGCGAGCATCTGGACCGGATCAAGAAACGAAAAAACGAGTAACGTTTTTGCCCGGAATAAAAGCCGTACGGAATAGCGTACGGCTTAATTTTTGCCGTAAAATCATCTCCGGAACGCAGTAAAAGGAGATTTGCGGCGTTTATTAGAACAGTATTGGCAATATTCGTTATGAAAAGACTATTTTCGTTTCTCCTTTGTCTGACCCTGATCGCGGGATCGGCTGCGTGCAGCGACGACGAGACGACCCGTCCCGCACTGATTATCAACGGCGGGGAGAGTTTCCTGTCGCTCGATGCGCTGGCCCGCGCCGGCAAGATATCCGTAACTTCGTCGCTGCCGTGGCGCGTTACGACCGCGGCCGAAGATCGGTGGTTCACGCTCTCCGCCGAGGAAGGTCCGGCGGGATATTCCGAGATCGAGGTGACTTTCGACCGCAACCAAGGCGCCGCCCGCAGTGCGCGGCTGGCTTTTGCCAGCGAGGACCTGATCGTGCCGTTCGTCGTGTCGCAGAGCGCGCCGAAGGACGGTTACGACGCTCCGGACTACTGTTTCTATATTACCTTCGGTACGCTGCCGACGCTTTACGCGGGATTGGACCTGCTTTCACACGACAAGCCGAGCTATGTCTTTTACGAACGTTCGCAGACGTTCGACCCTGAAAAATTCCCCGCCCGGGCCAAGGTTACCACGGCGGCGGACCGGAGCGCGAACGCTACGGAGGCGGAGATGGCGGAGATGGCCCGCGAGATGAAACGCCGCATCCGCGAGATCAACAGCGCCGATCCGACGGCTGTATTCGGACTCTATGTGGACGATCTCCGCTGCCGTATCGGTTACGACTGGTTCGTGGCGCAGGGAATCGACTCCGCGCGGGTCGAGGTGAGCATGCTGTCGGACGGTACGGGAACTTACAACAATTTCTATGACTACTTCGGCGATGCGGCTACGGCCGAGCAGAACTGGAACGACTATGCGGCCGAAGTCGAAGCGCTCGACTGGAATCACGGAGGCCGCTACCCCGAAACCCGGGCTTTGCCCGAATTCGAAAGCTATACATGGCCTTATTATCTTTCGACGCGTCCCGGTTACCGGCTGGTGATGCAGGACGGGTCGCTGCTCGAAAGCTCCAGTCCCTTCATTGCCGGGAAACTCGGCGAAATGGATATCGAGAGCGTTCAGCCCTACGAGATGCTGTCGGCACTGCCCGAATCGGCCCGCAGGCAGTTCTACGATATGGCGGGCTTCGATTACGACGAATTCGCGGCTCTGTTCGACGCTTCTCCCAAAGGCAACCTGATCATCATCGGAACGAGCCATCAGAGCGCCGCGAGCGAACAGCAGCAGCGCGATTACGTGGCGCGGATCGTCGGACAGTACGGTGCAGCGTACGACATCTTCTTCAAGCCTCATCCCGCCGACACCTCTTCGGCGTCGTACGAAACCGATTTTCCGGGGCTGACGCTGCTTCCCGGCCAGATGCCGTTCGAGATTTTCGTCTGGTCGCTGATGGACCGCGTCGATATGATCGGCGGCTATCCTTCGACGGTTTTCCTGACGGTGCCCGTCGATAAGGTGCGGTTCATTTTCGCCGCGAATGCCGAGAGTCTCGTGCGGCCGCTCAATCTGCTGTTCCGCGACGCGACGGATGTCGAGTGGATGCAGTAAAGGGTCTTCTGCGGATATGGTTCCTGCGGATATGGAAACAGCCGGTCATGCGACCGGCTGTTTTTTGTCTGCGGGCGTGCTGCCTGCCTTTTTCGGGTCTTTTCCCGTCCGGGACTCTTCCTGTCCGGTTTTTCGGGCGGTCGTCCGGCCGGAATGTCCCGTTTCGGTTGTCCGGCCCGTCAGACGCCGTTATTTGCTCCGCCGGTCATGGTCGGTCATGGTTCGTTACAGTCACCCCTCATAGCCGTCCGTCCCGCCTTGTCCCGTCTGTCCCGTCCCGTTTGTCATGGTTGTCCGTCCCGTCCGTTCCCGGCGGCAGCTTACCGCGATGCGGCCAGCGACGAGGGGGTCACGCCCTCGGAGTTTTTGGCCCAGTCGCCGCGGGCGCGGAGCACCTGCTCGACGATGTCGCGCACGGCACCTTCGCCGCCCTTGAATTCGGAGACGTAACGCGACGCTTCGATCACTTCGGCGGCGGCGGCGGCCGGGCAGACCGGGATGTCCACTTCGCGCATGCACTCCAGATCGGGGATGTCGTCGCCCATGTAGATCGCGTTCCGGGGGTCGATGCCCTCTTCGGCGAAGTATTCGTGCAGGGCGCTGATCTTGTCCATGCAGTCGATGTAGGCCCGGGTGACGCCCAGCATCTTCAGCCGGTTTTCGAGGGTCTTGCCGCGTCCTCCGGTGATGATGCAGACCTTGTAGCCCATTTTGATCGCGTAGGCCAGCGCGTAGCCGTCCTTGGCGTTGTAGCGGCGGATGAAGTCGCCGTCGAGTGTGGGGATGATGCCGCCGTCGGTCATCACGCCGTCCACGTCGAAGACGAAGGCTTCGGTGCGGACTATATCTTCTTTGAAGTTTCCCATATGCTGTTGCTGATGATTGAGTAAATATTCTTGAGTTGCAGGTCGTCGTCGAGCAGGGCGCAGTGACGGGCGCGGGTCCCGGTGTCGTTGCGCACGGCGGGACCGGTCTGCACGTCGGCCGGGGAGTCCGCATCGAGCGCTTTGGCGGCGGTCTGGGCGATCAGCGGCTTGAGTATGTCGAACGAAAGCCCCGCGCTGCCGACGATGCGCTCTGCGACGGCGTACATGTGATTGACGAAATTGCAGGCGAAGACCGCCGAGAGATGCGCTTTCGCCCGGCAGGCCGAGTCGGCCCAGATCACCGTGCGCGAGAGACGGCGGGCGAAGGCTTCCAGCTCCGGGCGCAGGGCTTCGTCGTCGGTTTCGAGCAGGATCGGAATCTGCGAAAAATCCACTTCGCGGCCCTTGGTGAAGGTCTGGAGCGGATAGAAGACGGCCCGGCGCACCGTGGGCCGGTCGGGCAGAGCTTCGAGCGGCATGCTTCCGGCGGTGTGGGCCACCACGGCTCCGGCGGGGATCGGCAGCGCGGCGGCCGCCTCCGCCACGGCCCGGTCGCTTACGGCGATCAGGTAAATGTCGGCCCCGGCCAGCCGCGCCGGGTCGGCCGTCCACTGCGTGCCGGCGAGTGCGGCGACCTGCTGCCCGCGTGCGGCGTTGCGTGCGAAAATCTGCACCGGCTTCAGACCGCTTTTGGCCACGGCCCGTGCCAGCGCTTCCGCGAGGTTGCCGCTTCCGATGATCACTGCGCGTTCCATCTATTGCGGGTAATTGCGGGAAAGTTCGTCGATCCCGTCGATGAATTTGTATTCATAACCATACTTGTCTACCTCCGGGCCGCATGGGCGGGAGAAATATAAATCGTCGAAAATGTGCCAGAGTGCGGCCGGGGTTTCGTCTCTCTTCCCGACGATCACTTTTCCGTCCCATTTCCGATCCAAGGTTTTGCGAGCATAAACGAACACCCGCTTATTCTCCGGCGTCCCGGAGTCATTAACCCGAACCTGTGCCTCGAAAGAGGAGATTCTGAAAATGAGTTTTCCTGTCTTCAGGGGAAGGACCAGCACCGCCGGACCGCTCTGAAATTCCGGCGGGAGGATCGCATAGACATGCAGGTCCGTTTCTTTTCCGGTACGTTCGAGCAGTACGGCGACACGCCCCTTGTGCCAATACTTCCACGGGCGTTCCCCCGCGTCCGCATTTTTTGCGTTGTAAGCATAATACTGTGCATCGACAAATTTATCGTTGTATCTGCTGCGCATATGCTCGAAGTCCGGATCGAGCGTTCCGAACTTGTCGTCTACCGCAGCTTTGTAAGCCGCGGCATAAGCCTGCCACGCTTCCTGCGACCGGCAGGTCTGGACGCCGGCGCATAAACCCAAAATCAACAACAGTATGCTCCTCGGTTTCAACATTTCAGCCGTTCTTCCTTCTTTTTGTCACAACAGGTCCGCCAGCCGCACGTTGTCCTGCGACTTGCGGGCTGTTTCCTTCAGGTTCTCCAACTCCCGGTCGATGCGGGTCAGTTCGGCGTTGCGGGCCAGATCGACGGTCGTCTGTCCCGACGCTTCGACCGCTTCGAGCACTCCGTATACGGTCAGCGTCCCGGTGTCGTGCGCCGGGGCGAAGGCCACTTCGCGCTCGCCGTCGCCCGAAGGCACGGCGATGAGCTGTCCGGCCTGCACGAGCTGGTAGAGCACGTCGTTGACGATTCGCGTGGGCAGTCCGAGCCGTGCCCGGATCACGTCGGCGGGCGTTGCACCGCCCTTTTCGCGGAAGTGCCGTACTACGGAGAGCATCACGGCCAGCAGAATCTTGCGCCGTTGGTCGTAGCTTATCAGCAGCGATTCGCGCTCCTCGCCGAAGCGGGCGATATTCTGGTAGGCGAACGACAGTTCGCCGCCGAACAACAGGATCTGCCACGAGGTCTGGAGCCAGATCAGCAGCAGCGGAAGTGCCGCGAAACTGCCGTAAATGGCGTTGTAGGAGGTCATCCACCGCTGGATGTAGATATAGCCCCACTGAAAGAGCAGGAAGAGCGTGCCGGCGACGATGCCCGCCATCAGCGCGCTCCTGAATTTGACTTTGGTGTTGGGGATGATGATGTACAGGATGGTGAACATCACCCAGATAATGAACATCGACGCGAGACGCGAGAGCAGATCGAAATACCAGCTGCCGTCGAATCCCAGCATCTGCTGGGCGTAGTTGCCCACGGCGTTGGCCACGACCCACAGCACCGGGACGATCATCACCACGGCGATATAGTCGGTGTACTGGCGCGTCACGCTGCGTTCGACCTTGACCTCCCAGATGTTGTTGAAGGCGCTTTCGATCGAGCCGAAGACCCGGATTATCGCCCAGAAGAGCATCACCAGCGCCACGGCCGCCACTACGCCGCCCTGCGTGCGGGCCAGCGCCTTTTCGGCGAAATCGACGACGTAGTCGATGATTTCGGGGTTCTGCGGGAAGAGGGCGTAGAGGTTGTCGATCAGCCCGTCGGCCAGTCCGAAGCCCTTGACCACGGCGAAAACCACCGCTACGATCGGTACCAGCGACATCAGCGTATAGAACGTGAGGGCCGCGCTGCGGACGATCGTGCCGTGTTCCAGCAGGCCCCGCGCCGTGTAGAACAGCAGTCGGTACTGCTGTACGAGCCACCGGATGACCGGGTTGCGCCATTCGCTGATGTCGCGCCGGAAGATCGTGTCGGTGAAGTAGGTGAATATCTCGCTGATTTTCATAGGCTGTTTCTATTCCTGCAAACGGGGTGCGCGCCGAACGCCGCCGTGCGGCCCCGATATGCTGCAAATATAGCTATTTCAACCGGACCGCCCAAAATCCGTTCCTGATTTTGGTGAATGCCAGCCGTACGTCGGCTCCCGCGCGCACGCCCAGCCGCCGGGCCAGCTCCTCGGCCGCAAGCGGGAAATCGCGTTTCATCAGCTCTGCGCCGAGTCCTTTCAGACTGCGTTTCAGCCGCCGCGGGTCGTACGGTTCGATGCTTTCGACTGCGAATACCTTGCCGATTACGTCCCGCGGCTCTTCGGCGGCGAATCCGTATCCGTTTTCGCTCCAGATGTCGGCCTTGCCGCGCAGGTGGAGCCGCGCCAGCCGCGCCTTCTGCAGTGCGACGTCGGGCACGACCAGCCAGCGGTAACGCGCCGGGTCGAAGTTGTCGGGTGCGGGCGGCGGCGTTATTTCGCCGGGTGCCTCTGTCTCGCCGGGTGCCGCCGTTTCCCGGGGCGCCGTTCTTTCTCCGGGCGCGGCTGTGAAACTGCCGCGGCCGAGCGCCGTCGCCGTGAGGGAGGGACCCGTGCCGTCGGCGTACACGAGCACCTCCTTGCACTCGTCGCCGAGCGAGACGACCTCCACGCGGCTGTCGGGAAAGAGCCGCAGGGCTTCGTCCACGTCGAACAGCGGCGAGTTCTTGATGCACAGGCGCCCCGATGCCCGCGCGATAAGCGGCATCAGGGCGGTGATGTCGGGCGAGCACGCTTCGAGCCGCACCTGTTTGCGTCCGTCGGCCGAGCGGCGGTCGGGGTCGGCGAAAATCCAGTCGAAGCGCAGTCCGGGCCGTTGCAGATACTCCTCGGCGGAGGTGCGGACGACCTCTATGTTGGCGGCTCGGAGCCGCCGGAAATTCTCGGCGGCGATACGGGCCAGCATTTCGCTGCGTTCGAGTGTCACGACATGGCGGAAGCGGCGGCTCAGAAAGAGCGCATCGACCCCCAGCCCGCAGGTGAGGTCCAGCGCCGTGTCGCCGTCGATCCGTTTGTGCGCCGCGCACGCCTCGCTCGACGCCTGTTCGAAGGCCAGCGGCGGGAGAATGCACTGCGCCGCGGCGTACGACGGCAGTTTCGATGCGGCCCGCGCGAGGTATTTGACCTGCGTGGCGACCAGCCGTGCATGGGGCACGGTGCGGTCGAGGGCCACATCCAGCGGGTCGCGGTCGCGGCAGGCGGCAATGGCCCGCTGCACCTCGTCCGTGAGCAGCAGTTCGTATTCTTCGGAGGTCATCATGCGGGCAAATGTACGCTTTTTTTCGGTTCGGCGGACCATGCCGCGGCCGTTGCGAGGGCGAAAAAGAGGTAAACGGCCGCCGTCGCCCCTCCGCCGAGGGCATAGTCCGCCGCTCCGCAGGGCAGGGCCGCCGTGACACGCGCCAGCGCGTTGAGTCCTTCGGCCGTGTGCGACAGGATGAATTCGAACACCGGAGCCGCCCATCCGATCGGCAGCAGCATCCAGAGCGCGCCGACCAGTACGACGACGCTTCCGAGCAGGATCGCCGCCGGATTGACGACGAGTCCCGCCAGCGGTACGATGCCGAACGTATGCGATACGAGGGGCGCCGTAGCCAGCGTCGCCGCCAAACTGACCGCCAATGCGTCGGTAATCGGGTTCAGCGCCCGCCGCCGGGTGCGGAGCCGGCGGCAGAGGGGTACGCCCCATGCGAGGATCGCCGCGACAGCCGCGAACGAGAGCTGGAAACTGATGTCTCCGAGCCATGCGGGATTCCACAACAGCATGCCGAAGGCGGCTGCGGCGAGGGCGTTCAGTCCGCTGTACTCCGATCCCGAGGCGAGGGCCGACTGGAGCATCGTGAACATCACCGCCGCCCTCACGGCGCTGGGCGGAAATCCCGCTGCGGCGACGTAAATCCAGATGCAGGCCGCCGCCAGCAGATTGCGCAGCAGATGGCCCCTGCGCAGCAGCGGCAGCCACCACAACAGCAGGTTGACCAGTCCGAAGACGATGCCCGTATGCAGTCCCGACACGGCCAGCAGGTGCGACAGTCCGCTGCGCGAGTAGGCTGCGCGCAGTTCGGGCGTGACGCCGCTCCGGTCGCCCGCCGTCATGGCGCGGCAGACGGCGCCCGCGTCGCCGGGAATGTTCAGGCGGCTCATCCGTTCGGCGGCGTGCAGGTGCAGGGCTTCCCTGCGGGCGGGCAGGCGTTCGAGAATCGTTCGCTCCGAGAGCCACATCGTTCCCGCGAATCCCCGCCGCGTCATCAGGCGGCGGTAACTCTCCGCCCCGCCGCGCAGCGGCCGGACCGTGCCCCAGCAGCGGAGACGCTCGCCCGGATGCAGAGACGTCAGGCTGTCGGCATAGAGCGCCACCCGGTCGCCTGCGGGGCGCCATGTGCCGTCGGTCGGGTCGCGCCATGCCGTGACGGTCGCTTCGGCGGAAGTGTAGCGGCCCCGGTCGGCGGGGATGCCCTCGACGGTGAGTTCATAGGCCGTGTATATTCCGTAAGGCACCGTGCGTCCGGTCTCGCGGAGCTGTGCCGCGCCGAACCCGGCCGAGAAGAGCATGGCGAGGGTGCAGAGCGGCGACCGGAGAAGCAGCGCCGCGATGCCGGAGAGCAAAAAGGCCCCTGCGAGAAACCACAGGGGCAGTGCGAACCGGTCGGCGGCGAGAATTCCGGCCGCGAACGGCACGACGGCTTTCAGCATCGGCATACGGTCGAGTTTGGCAAGCAGGAATTCGGGTTTCATACCTGCAAATATAGCAAAATCGGACTGTTTCGTATGCTATTCGGGCGCTTGTTTTCCTGCGGATGCCGAACGGGTCCTGCCGCTGCCTGTCGAAGCGGTGATTCGGGCGCGGCGGCGCTGTCTGCCGGGCCGGCGATTCAGGCTCAGCGGCGCTGCCGTTTGTCGGGGTAGGGATGCGTGTGCGGCACTGCTGTCTGCCGGGCCGGCGATCCGGGTGCGGCGGCCGGCGGCGAAGACTGTCGGTTCAGGTTCTGTCTTCCGCCTGCAATTCAGGACCGCGGTCTGCCGGTTCTGTTTTCTCCCGTCTGGCCTGACCCTGTCGATCCGGGCGGGACTCTCCGCCGCTATTGGCTAAACAGCTCCCAGCCCCGCTCTACGTCGTCCATATCGGCCGCCGTGCCGTTTTCCACCCGCGAAATGGCCGCCGCCATGCGGAGCATGGTCGTCCGGTCTCGGGTGTCGACCGGACGGTCGTCGGCAATACCCACGGCGTCGGCGACTGCGCGGATGTAGACTTCCGTGCGGTTCTCCGAAGGCGGTGCCCAGCGCGAGATCATGCCGCGTATGGTCTCCAGACCG
Source organism: Alistipes sp. (assembly GCA_021204515.1). Classification (GTDB taxonomy): domain Bacteria; phylum Bacteroidota; class Bacteroidia; order Bacteroidales; family Rikenellaceae; genus Alistipes. Next base: position 24,562 of record JAJPZH010000172.1, read on the forward strand.
TGGCGGGTGCGGTAGGTGTCCAAAAGGACGAAGATCGCCCGGTATCCCCACGGCATGGATTCGAACTGTCTGAACGCCGGGTCGCGCGAGGGCCGCACCTCGCCTTTGTAGCGGACCGCCGACTGCCGGATATTGCCGGGATTGCAGTTCGCCAGCCCCCTACTCATCGTCCACCTCCCTTCGGATGCGGCGGCGGACGTAGCGGCGCAGCCAGCGGAACAGCGGGGCGTCGGATAACTGCGACGCGTTTTCGAGGAACGACCACAGCTCCACGCCGCACGTGAAGCCCGTGAAGAGCCGCGCGACGTTCAGTTCCATGAAGTCGAGTATGCAGCTGTCGATCAGCCACGCCATGGCGATTGCCGTGATGGTGAGGCCCAGTTTGAGAACCGTGCGCCAAGCTTCGCGGCTCTCGAAGTACCATGCACGGCCTTCGCGGCGGGCCGCGGCGCGGCTGGCGGCGACGCCCGACAGGAAGTCGATGCCGATGAAGACCACGGCGCAGGCCACGAGTGGGCCGATCGGGGCGAACAGGGCGGCGATTCCCGCCGCCGCGCCGCTAACGAGTCTGTACAAAGTTTCCATCGGTCGTACAGCGGTTGAGGATGTTTTCCCGCGGGTCGTATTCCGGAAATTCGGCGGCGTGCGTTTCGAGGTGTTCGGCGGCGCGGCGCAACAGCGTCCGGGCCTGACGGCGCAGGCTTCGCTGCAGGTCGCGCAGGGCCTGCGTGCCTGCGGGCTGGTAAGCGGTCGATTTGGGCGCGACGGTGCCGCACTGCCCGGTGCGGACGTCGAGCCGCGGCTGGAGAGCGATGCGCGTGAAAAGCGCGGCCGGGAGCGCCAGATATTCGGTCGTGAAGTCGGCATGGGCGCCTGCGAGAAGCTTCTCATACAGCCGCCGTCCGACAACCGGGACGATGTAGCGCTGTTCGGCCGCGGCGATGTCGCCCTGCGTGACGGTTTCCGGCGCGAGGTACTCCCCGTCGGCGAAGGCCAGCGCGACGACCTGCGCGGGGGTGATAAGTGTGTTCATGGTTGTTGTAATTGGGATGAATTTTCTAAATATCGCCGAAGGCGGCGAACAGAAAGTTTCGAAAGCACCCGGAGAGCCAGTTCCTATTCTATACTCCTGATATTGTACTTCGTGATCTCCGACAGGAATGCCTGCTGGCGCTCATCGTCGGGATCGTACTCCAGTCCGTCGGCCTTGCGGGCCTCCCAGACTTTCATGTAGATCGGCTTGGAGCGTGTCGGCGGGCGGTTTACGATCTGCAGCGACGACGTGTCAAGCGCTAAAACGGACGTCAGGATCTTGCGGATCGGTTCGGTCAGTTCGGCCTGCTCGCCGAGGATGACCGTGTTGAGGGCCACCTCGTACTCGTGCAGGATGCGCTCGGCGCTGAATCCCGAAGCATAATCCAGTCCGCTCAGGGTCCGGAACCACGAGTGGGCCACGACGATGTCCGACACGGCCTGCTCGTGCAGCGCCTGCCAGTCGCCCTCGTTCTGCGACGCGATCGGAATGAAACGCGAATTGTCGTTCTGCTCGCCGCCGTCGCGGATGACGAACATCACCTGTCCGGGGTTGCCCGCGAATTTCTGCTCGGCCAGCCGTACGATGCGTTCGGCTTCGGCTTCGCTGTCCACCGTGCTGTCGAGCATCATTACGCCGGAGAGCTGGAACGAGTTGTCGAGCCGCGAGATGTTCCACTTGTCGGTCTTGTAGGCGATGGCCGAGACGTTGAACCCCGCGATGTAGGGCGGCACGCCGTAATGTTCGAACGTCGGTTCGTAGTCCTTGTAGTGGATCACGGCGCGCAGCGTGCCGTCGGGCTGTTCTTCGAATGCCGGGTAGAGGGGCAGAGTCCGCGCTTCGGCGGTCTTGAACGCCGTCCAGTCGTGGTGGAGCAGGACGTGGGCCGAGTCGCGGGCCAGCCGGCAGCGCGAGGCGTCCTGATGGTGCAGCGAGAGGAACGTGTGCCCGGCGTCGGTCACCGCTTCGAGAAATGCGTTGCCGAAGAGGGCCTTGTCGAACGCCAGCTTGTTGAGCACCTGACGCAGACTTTCGCCGTCGCCGTTTACATGGCGCAGGAAGGCCGCGAGGCGGGGCTGCTGCGCTTCGTCGCACGTGAAGCCCTTGCCCGAAATGTAGTCGGCCTTGTCGTTGATGATGCGGCGGTGGGTCACCGAACGGCGGGCCATCAGCGCCAGCGCGTCGGGAAAGAGGTTGTCGTCGCCCCAGCGCCAGAATTCGTTGCTTTCGACGCGTCCCGCGCCGAGCGTGATGTAGGGATCGGCCGTGCGGTTGCTTACCGTGACGGCCGGTTTTATTTTGTGCTTCTTGTTCATGGTTCCTGTTGTTTGAGTTCCGGGGCCGGATCGGCATCTTCGCAGGTGAGGGTCACGACGACCGGCGTGCCGTCGAGGGGCTTTACGCCCGATTCGTTGCTCACCGAGCCGAGCCGCAGGGGTTGTTCCCTCCCCAGCCGGGCCGACCAGCCGATCAGCAGCCGTTCGCCCGATGCGGCCGTGACCGTCGCGATCAGCCCCTCGGTCGCGGCCGTGCGGCGGAATGCCGGGCCGAGAAGCGTGCGGGCGGCTTCGCGGCTGACGACGAGCCTCAGCGTATGGCGCACGCGCTGAGGTCCGGCTTGGGTGTCGCTCAGTTCGGTGTAGGAGGAACGCTCTTCGGCGAGCGGCAGCCGGATGAACGGCGTCCCGTCGCGGAACACCGCTTCGGCGCGCCCGTCGGCCCCCAGCGCCGCCCGCAGGAGATTTCCTGCGGGGGTGATCGCGGCGGCCGTGATGCCGCCGGCGGGTTTGCGGGGTGTGGACGCTGTCATCGCTATACCCGGAATGCGTAAGAGAGCATCGTCTCGTCGATCACGTCGCAGCCGGCCATGAAGACGGCGCGCTGGCGGTTCTCCATCAGGTCGGGGTTGTACCACATGCGCACTTCGTTGCCCGGAAAATCGGACGTATTGACGGCCAGTACGAGGTTGCGGCGGTCAGTCAGCAGGCAGAACGACTTGTGGAGCGAGGTGTCGGCCAGATAGGCCCCCAGACGGACGTCGACGAGCGGAATGCCGTGGTAGGCCAGTCCCTGACGGCCGTTGGTGCTTTCGGCGTAGGCCGCATCGGCGCCCTTGCTGTCGAGGTACTTTTCGTAGGCGTAGTAGAGATCCGAGGTGACGAAGAAGGCGAGCTGGCCTTCGGCTTTGCGGTCCTTGATGCGTTCGTCGGCGTTCTGCCAGAGATCGTCGAGGATCGCGACGATCTTTTCGGGATCGCTGAAGTCGGCGGCTTCGTAGATCGAATTGTGGAACCGTTCCTGCTCGGCGCCGGCCTTGACGCTTTTGAGGAAGCCGTCGAAGGTGTTGAAGCCCGATTCGGCTTTCGTGTCGCCGACCCACATCGTGGCGCGGATTCCCTCGGCGACGGCCTGCTTGAAGAGCGAGGTTTCGGCCTGTTCCAGCTCGCTGCCCGTCAGATCGTCCATATTGACGTCGGCGCGTGCCGCGATTTTCTCGTATACCAGCGAGAAGTAATCTGCGGCCGAGAAACCCAGCTCTGCCTTCACGCGGCTCAGAGCGATGGTTTTCTGCAGTTTGTTGGCGGCGCTGCCTCCGGACCACCCTGCGGCGGTATATTTCTGGAGGACGTTGCGCTGTCCTTCCCAGAGCTGGATGGTCGTCGGGACGGGCATGTTGTAGAGGACCCTTACGCCCAGCTCATCGGCCGAAGGGCCGCTCAGAATGGGGCGGAAAAAGATGTTTTCGAGGTCGGAACCGGTGTACTGCTTGGCATTTTCTAAGAAACTCATGGTTGAAATGATTTTGGTGGTTGTTTGAATGATCGGGGAGCCTTTTCAGCGGGACTCTCCCGTTTTAAATGCTGCGTAAACGTTTTGCGTCTTCGGAGTAGGCGCGCTGATTGGCCGTCCGCACGAGATCGCCGTAGGAGGGGTCTTCGCGGGGTCGGGTTTGCGTGGGGACGGCACGTTGCTGCGCCTGCCGTGCCGCCGCGGCGGAGCGGCGGAGCAGCTCCTGCTCGTCGCTTCCGGTGTGGAGTACGTTGCGGTCCTCGGGCAGCTGCTCTCCGGTGCCGAGACCGATGCGGACGAGCAGGCGTTCCCAGCCGCGGGCGATGTTTCGCGTCAGCGAGGGGGCGCCGCGGC
>JAJPZH010000172.1:28838-44008 GCA_021204515.1 Alistipes sp.
CCGCGGCGATGCGCGTGTCGGTCTGGCGGAGCAGGTCGAGTTTGCCGCTCAGCTCCGCAGCGTTGCCTTCGGTGGCGCAGACGGCCGTGTGGATCAGGTAGAGGGCGTTGGCCGATATTTCGCGGCAGCCGGGCGAAGCGGCCTGCGCGATGATGGTCGCCGCAGAGGCGGTGTACCCGTAACAGCGGGTCGTGATGTGTGCGTCGAGCGCCGTCAGCGCGTCGTGGATCAGCAGTGCGTCGTTCACGTCGCCGCCCGTCGAGCGGATGTTGACCACCACTTCGGGCGCGTCGATTTCGGCGATGCGGCGCACGGCGTCGCGGAATTTTTCATAGGTCGCCACGCGGGCTTCGGGTCGGTCGAACTGCCACTCTTCGGGCACGCCGATCGTGCCTTCGATGTCGATGTGGCAGACGCCGGCATTGTTGTCGATTTGAATTTCCGATTTCATGTTTCAGGATTTGTACGAGTTGTAATAGTAGTTGCGGATTTTTTCGTAGGAACAGCAGAACAGTTCGGCCGTGGCGTGCATGGCTTCGCACCGCGGTATACCCTCTGCGGCCAGCCGTTCGATTTCGCCGCGGATGGCCCGCTGTTCGCAGACCCGCAGATTGACCAACCCCAGCTCGAACAGCCGTTCGACGGCCCGTTCGCCCTCCATCCCGCCGATTTCCCGCAGCAGGATCGCGGTCAGCCGTTTTTTGTGGCGGGTCGTCATGCGTCGGAGAGTTGGGTGAAGGTGCAGCGGACGGAGGCCGCCTGCGGATCGTAATCTTCGACGGCGCGGAGCGCTGCGCGGACCGTCCCTTCGCCCGTGTCGAGCAGGAACGCCGAACGCAGGTCGGGCGCTCCCGTTCCGGGCGTGAAGAGGCTTTCGAATTCGTGGGGCGCGAGCCGCAGCGAGAGGGTGATGCGCCGGCCTGCGGACTCTTGGGCCGCCTGCCGGTCGTAATAACGGTGCAGTCCCCGCATGCCGTCGCGGTCCTCGAAGCAGAGCGTGAATCCCTCCGCCGCGCCGTCTCCGGCGAAGTGGAACGCCGCGAGCGGATATTCCGCCTGTCCCGACGGAAATCCCCACCGCTCGCCGCCGGGCAGGGGGTGCATGCCCGCGAAGCGCACGATGCGCGGCGTGAAGTTGGTGCCGTCCTCCGTCGCGTCGTCGCGGTCTCCGACCTGCATGATTACGGCCGAAGGGGCGTCGGCGTAACCTCCCGCCGTGCTGAGCGTGGGGCGGAACAGCGGATTGGCCAGCGTCTTTTCGCCCTCCTTGGCCGCATAGGAGTCCGTTGTGACGCTCCATGCCCCGAAGGGGCTTTCTGCCCCGGCGTCGAAACGGGCCACGGCTCCGTCGCCCGCCAGATAGCGCCATGTGCGGCGTTCGTGGACTTCGGGGGCGATGTCCGTCAGTACGACGGGCTGCGAGAAGTCGGTTTTCGCCCGCCAGTCGGCTGCGGGGCCTGCCGCGAAGAAGTCGTCCGCCGGTTCGATCCGGACGGTTCCGGTCGCCTGTTCGGTGTGGAAGCGCAGGTTGAAGAGGTGCTGCAGCGCTTCGAGCAGCTCCGACTGCCGGATCCGGTGCCGGGCCACGTCGGCGAACGTGATCGCCGACCCGTATCCGGGCGCCGACGAGAAACGCGGCTGGAGCGAACACTCCTTGTGCAGGGTGAGCGACATGCCCTCCTCGGCCCCGTGGAAGTAAATCCGGTTGAAGTACTTGGGCGACGAGGGCGAAAGCCGCTCGGCGGCGGTGCGCACCCGCAGTTCGACGGTCGTTTGTCCCCGCTCGGCGACATACCCGTCGTACAGCGCCCAATCTCCGGCGTACGGCTCCCAGCGGGAGCCGCTGCCGACCAGCAGCACGGGATTCGCCACGCTTCCCGCCGCGGGCGTGACGACCTGCGCCGTGCGGGCGGAGAATTCGGCCCAGAGCGTGTCCGCCGTTCCGTTCTTCGTGTAGTTCAGGCGGTATTGCCGCCCCTCGGCGTGGTCGAAGACGATCGCCGTGTAACTGTGGTTGGGCGCGATTCCGCCGCGGCGGTCTTCGTAGCGGTTGGCCAGCGTGAAACGCATGTCGGCCCCCGTGCCGAAGTAGACCGAATCGAACCCTTTGAGCCGCTGGCGGCTCTGGATCACGTGGTCGGTGGTGTACTTCAGGTAATACTCGAATCCCGCGCTCACCTCGGTCGTGGGCGTGAAGACGATATTGCCCCGGTCGAAGCCGAAACAGCCGCCGTTGTTGCTCAGGCCGGGAACCGGTTCCCCGTCGGCGTCGGGAGTCTGGGGCGTGGCCGTTTCGACGATGTTTCCCACGGAGTTCAGCGCGGTATTCGGGTTGGCGGCCACGCGGCCCGAATAGTCGGCCTTCGCCGCTGCGGGCGACAGCCGCCGGGCGAAGAAGCCCATGCGGGCGGCCAGAGCCGCCGTGTCGCGCGAGGCGTATGCGCCGCTCATGTAGAGCGACCGGAACAACTCCGATTCCATGAATCTGCTTTCGATGCGGTACCCCGCTTCGCCGAAGATCCTCTCGACAAGCGTGGCCACGTGCAGGAACGGATGGTAGTCGTCCACCGTCAGGAGCCGCTGGGCGGGGAGCAGGTCCGTCGGGCTGTTTCGCTGCGGATATTCGTCGCGGCGGATCGGGAAGAACTTCACGGGCGAATCGTCCGTCCAGCCTGCGAGAATCGTCTCCGGAGTCAGGGCCGCCCGGAAATCGACGCCGAGGGCGTTGAACATCCGCCGTGCGGCGTTTTTGGCCCAGCCCGCGCCGCCGTCGCGGATTTCGATCCGGTATCCTTCGTCCGATGCGCTCAGCATCCGTGCCGTTCCGCTCAGCATCACGGAACCTTCGGCCGTAAGTTCCGCCGTGTGCGGCGCCGCGTTGAACCGTTCGGCGGTATGCGGATCGCGGGCGAATCCGGCGAGCGCGTCGTTTCGGGGCGTTGCGGGGATGGTCAGCGTCAGCGAACGGCCTTCGCGGGCGGCTTCGACGTCGGCGAGGGCCGCGGCGTCGTACCCCGGTACGGCGATCCGCTCCGTTCCGAGGTCGCACGGCTTTCCGTCGATGCTCAGTTCCATGGCATGCGGGTTTTGCGTTTGGGGCGGATTTCGATTTCGAGACAGCTCACCGCCGCGTGGCGGTGTACGACGGCCGCCGGGGTCGTTACGTCGATGGGCGTATATCCCCCGTCCTCCGCCAGCCATACTTCGGGCGAAGCCGTGATCTCGCCGAGGGCTTCGAGTACGGCCCGCGTCTCGTAAGCCGATACGAGCGTGGTCCGCCGTTCGGTGCGGGCCGCCGCCGTCAGGTGGCCGTCGGTCCCGTACGCCCGGTTCTTTACGGTCTCAGCCGTCACCGATTTCTCGATCGGAAAGGTGTAATGCTCGATGCTGCCCGCACTGCTGCGCCATGCGAGTCTGCGGCCGCCGGAGACGGCCGGGACCACCGTGTAGGAGACCGAGCCGCATTTTTCGGCGTCCACGGTCAGCGTTTCGGCGTCCGGAAAATCGCGGGTGTCGAGCCGGAAGACGAGCACTCCTCCGCTTTTCGTGCGGTAGCTCTCGGCGGTTGCGGAGTCTCCGGCCTGCGCCGTGACCGTTATCGTGCAGGCTTCGTCGCAGAGCAGCGTCAGTTCGTCGCTTTCGCCCGGCGAGATCGTGCGGACGGAGGGCATGGCTGTCAGCAGTGCGGGGGCTTCGGCGATGTTGCGGCAGGGCAGGAACGTGCGTTCCGGGCAGACGGCTTTTTCGCCGTTTGCCGGGTCCGTTTCTCCGGCCGGGGTCATGTCTGCCTCGACGACCGCCGTGATGCAGCGGCCCTCGGCGACGTGGAATCCGGTGCTTCCGGTCACGGGCGAGAAGCGGATGGCGCGGCGCAGGCAGGGCGCGGCGTCGAATGAGACCGACGCGCTTCCTGCGAAACGTCTGGCGCCGATCAGGTCTGCGCTTCCGGTGTCGGTGATGCGCAGGTCGATCGTCCCCGCCGCCGCGGCCGTGACCGTGTAGCGAAGCTCTCCGCCGAGCGGGGCGTACTGTTGCGGAATTTGTGTGAATGTCATTGGATCGTGTTTTGAGAGATGTTGTTGCGGCGGCGGTGCGTCCCGCCGCCTTTTGCGGCTTTTTCGTGTGCGGACAGTGCCGCGCCCTGAGCCGGGCCGGGGCGGCGTTGCCGCAGGAGACGGGGAACGGCCGGATCAGAAGAAGGTTACGATGCGCGCGGCGGCGGTCTGCGAGATTTCGCCGTGCGGCGTGAGTGCGAAGGCGCGGGGGCGGACCGAAAGTCCTTCGACGGCGAGAACCCGTTCGTCGAGCGAAAGCGCGGCGAAGATTTCGAGCATCTGTTCTTCCATGCGGGCCAGCGCCGTGCGCCGCTCCGCCGGAGAGAGCCGTGCGCCGGAGCTTAACAGGTGGAGCGTCATGTCGTACGTCGCCCGGCCGTGGCCGCGTCCTTCGACGGCGTGCAGTTCGAGGGGCGCGAGCCATGCCGCCGGATAACTCCGCACGGTGTGGGCCATGCCGTCTTCGGGACCCGTGTGGAAAGCGTATCCCTGCTGCGCCGCGAGCGCTTCAGCCGCACCTTCGAGATGGGTGCGATTCATTGTTGACAAGTGTTTGAAAGATTGTTGAAAAACGGTAATAACAATTCGTAAGGGGCTGACAAAGAATTTTGTCCCGATGTTGATAACCCGCGCACTGTGCACCGTGCGGTGTGAATTGCGATGCAAATATACATCGGCGGATACCCCCTTGTCAAGAGGTCGGGGCACTTTTTCTAAATTTTATGGAAAAACTTCCGAATTTTGATTACCTTTGCATTATCTAAACCAACAGTTTTACACCTTATGGATGATGGTCATAGTTCCACGTATAGCGGCCGTGTCGTATCTCAATACGATACCGTTCATCTATGGTATCGAGCACGAAGGTAACCTGCGTGCCGAACTGCTGTTGTCTCCTCCCGCCGTCTGCGCAAAGAATTTCGCCGAACACAAGGCCGACATCGCCTTGGTGCCTGCCGCCGCCGTGCCGTCGCTCGCCGACGCCGAGATCGTCACCGAATACTGCATCGGCGCCGCCGGTCCCGTGCGGACGGTCGTCCTGCTGAGCGGCGGGCCGATCGAAACGGTGCGCCGGATCTTCCTCGACGCCCATTCGCTGACTTCGGTGCAGCTGGCCGGTTACCTGTTGGCCAAACACTGGAAGGTCTCTCCCGAATACTATACGCTGGAGGATTACGCGCAGCTGGACCGCGCCCTGCCGGGCGACGCTTTCCTGCTGATCGGCGACAAGGTTTTCGACTACGAAGGCCGCTTCGCCTATTCGTACGATCTGGCCGCCGAGTGGAAAAAAGCCACGCGCCTGCCCTTCGCCTTCGCCGTCTGGATCGCCCGCAGGGGTGTCGATCCCGATCTGACCGAGGGGTTGCAGCATGCGCTGACTTTCGGCATCGAACACACTTACGAAGCTGTTCTCGAACACGGCTTCGACCGAAAACCGTACGATGCGTACGGTTATCTCACGCAGAATATCGACTATATTTTCGACAATCAGAAGCATAAAGCGCTGCAAAAATTCTGGGACTCGGGCGTCAAGGTATCCCCGAGGGCCAATCCCGGCTGAAGAGCTTAGCGGACGGCGGTCCGCCTCTCTGCCGAACAGGATTATAAACTTTAAGAAAGAGAGCGTTTTATGATTACGATTTACCTCAAGCAATACAACAAGATTATCCGCAATGCCGACACGAAGCTCTTCGACGAGCTGGGATACGACGACATTCTGTGGATCGACATGCTTCTGCCCACGATCAAGGAGCAGAAGGCCGTCGAGAACTTCATGGAGATCAGCCTCCAGACCAAACAGCAGGTCGAGGAGATCGAATCGACTTCGAAATACTCCGAAGACGAGAATGCCATCATCTCCAACTCCAATTTCTTCGTGCCGACGGGCGACACGTTCATCGTCGAACCCGTGTCGTTCATCATTTCGAACGAGGGCGTGCTGGTCTCGGTGCGCAGTGCCGAATTCCGGACCTTCCGCGAGACGGAGAAGCGCCTGCAGATGAACTACCGCAACTATTCGACGGGTTATCACCTCTTCATTTCGCTGTTGGAGGTGCGCATCGACTTCGACGCCGACCTCGTGGAGCTGATCGCCAAGCAGGTCGCGGCGCTCTCGAAGGACATCAATTCCGAAGATTCGATCGACAAGGCCGTCCTGCACCGCATCAGCGCCCTGCAGGAGAGCACGATGTCGCTGCGCGAGAATATCTTCGACCGCCAGCGCGTGCTGTCGGGCATTCTTCGCTCCGAACGCTTCCCGAACGACATCTACCCGCGCTTGCAGCTGATGATCAAGGACGTGAATTCGCTGATCAACCATGCCGACTTCAGTTTCCAGCGACTGGACTATATTCAGGACGCTGCGCTTGGTCTGATCAACATCGAGCAGAACGAAATCGTCAAGATCTTCTCCGTGGCGGCGGTGATCTTCATGCCCGCGACGCTCATCGCGTCGATCTACGGCATGAACTTCAAATTCATGCCCGAACTGGACTGGACCCTGTCGCTTCCCAACGGCTGGAACATTCCGCTGGGCTACATCTTCGCCATCGGACTGATGATCTTCTGTTCGGCCCTGACTATCTGGTACTTCAAATACAAGAAATGGCTGTAGTCCTCCGAAATAAGCCAATAAAAGGCCCTTCGCAGGCAGTCGTGTCCGGCGGGGTGTAATTCCTGTCCGTTTCTTCCGGTTTTCTTTTCTTTCTTTAAGAAAGAAAGAGAATGTCGCCTTTTCCCCCGCATTTTTCGTATATTTGCAGGCTATAAGCTGTGCCCATGCTCGAAAAACTTGCGAAACAGACTGCCGTTTATGGTATCAGTACCATTGTGGTAAGGTTCCTGAGCTATCTGCTCATGCCTTATTACACCCGTATTTTCGGGCAGGAGACCTACGGCATCGTCACGGACATCTATGCCCTTATCCCGCTGGCGCTCACGCTGCTGACGATGGGGATGGAGTCGAGTTATTTCCGCTTTTCGGCCAAAGCCGAGGAGGCAGGGGGCGACGTGCAGGCCGCCAAGCGCAGGCTTTTCGCCACCACGTGGGGCGTTACGTCGCTTGCCGCCGTGGTCTTTTTCGTGTTTGTCGCCGCATTCCGCAGCGGTGTTGCGGGACTGATGGGCGAAGCCTATGTCGGACATCCCGAATACGTAGTCTGGGTGGGGCTTATCATCCTCTTCGATGTCTGGGCCTGCATCCCCTTCTCGCGGCTGCGCGAGCAGGGACGGGCGCTGCTGTTCGTCGGCATCAAGGCGCTGAACGTGGTGATGAACGTAGCGCTGGCCGTCGCTTTCGGCGTCGCCGGGCTTTTCGCCACCGAATTCGGCGTGGGCTGGGTCTTCGTCGCAAACCTGATCGCCAGCGTCGTGACGTGGCTGGTCATCCTCGCTACCGTGGACCGCACCGTGCCCAAGATCAACTGGGCGCTGCTGGCCGCGGTCTTCGCCTATTCGCTGCCGCTGCTGGTCGGCGGACTGGCGGGCACGGCCAACGAGTTCATCGACCGGCAGCTGATCAAATACCTCGTGCCCGAAGGAGCTATGGCGCAGGTGGGCATCTACGGAGCCATTACGAAGATCGCCGTGGTGATGATGCTTTTCTACCAGATGTACCGGCTTGCCGCCGAGCCGTTCTTCCTGTCGAATTTCAAGAAGTCGGATTTCGTGCAGATGAACGCCGCGGCGCTGAAATACTACGTCATGGCCTCGATGCTGATTTTTCTCGGCATCGCCCTGTTCCGCGACGTTTTCGCGCTGATCGTGGGCCGCGACTTCCGCGAGGGAATTTTCATTCTCCCGGTCGTCCTCGGGGCCAATGTGCTGACGGGCGTCTGGCTGAACCTGTCGTTCTGGTACAAACGCGAGGAGAAGACCTCGCTGGCTATCGTGGTTACGGGCGCGGGTCTGGTTTCGATGCTGGTTTTCGGCTTCTGGTGCATCCCCGTATGGGGTTACTACGGAGCCGCATGGGCGCGGCTGGCGAGCGAATCGACGATGGTCGCCGTGAGTTGGTGGCTCAACCGCCGTTTCTATCCGACGCCCTACGACTGGCGGCGTATCGGCGAATATGTCGCCGCGGCGCTCGCAGTTTTCGCCGTATGTGAAGCCGTGACGGCCTGCGACGGCAATAAATTGATTGTCTATGCGTTTAATATAGTGCTGTTTGCGGCCTATGCCCTCTACCTCGTCCGTCGGGAGCGGATCGACGTTGCGGCGCTGGTAAAAGCGGCTTTGAAAAGGAAATGAAAATGAGGGAACCGGGAAATATACGGATCGTGTTCGCAGGAATGTTTCTGCTTGCCGTGTCGCTGTTTACGGCCTGTGGCGGGAGCCGTCCTGCCGACGGTCCTGCCGAAGTGATGCTGCATACGACGATGGGCGATATCCGCCTGATGCTCGACGGCCGCACGCCGAAACACCGTGACAACTTCCTGAAATTGACCCGCGAGGGTTTCTTCGATTCGGTGCTTTTCCACCGGGTGATCGCCGATTTTATGATCCAGTCCGGCGATCCCGATTCGCGGTGCGCTCCGGCCGGGACGCTTCTCGGCGAGGGCGATGCGGGGTATGAACTGCCCGCCGAAATCGTCTATCCGGATCTGGCCCATACGCGCGGGGCTTTGGCCGCGGCCCGGACGCCCGACGACTTGAATCCGCAGAAGAAGTCGTCGTCGAGCCAGTTCTATATCGTCTGGGGCCGGCAAATGACCGACGGGCAGCTCGACCGGGCGCAGCAGCGGGTCGCCGCCGGAACGAACGGCCGCGTGACGATCCCCGATTCGCTGCGTACGCTTTACAAGAGCGTCGGCGGCACGCCGCACCTCGACGGACAGTATACGGTCTTCGGTCGTGTGACCGAAGGACTCGACGTGGTAGACCGTATTCAGCGCGTTGCGACCGATTCGATGGCGAGACCTTTGGAGGACGTGCGTATTTTAAGCGTTGAAGTCGTGCGCGAACCCGGTAATGAGTGATGCGATGAAACAGAGTGCCAAAGAGAAGATCGTGGTGCTGGCGGTGAGTTTCACGCTCTTCGTCGGAGGGGTGCTGGCCCTTTCGATGGACCGGGGCGCGGGGCGTACGGTCGTTCTTGCGTGCGTCGTGCTGGCTTTGCTGGCTGTGGCCGTGCGGCAGACGGTTTTGAAAAACGGAAAAAAGAGATAGAGAGATATGCGGTTTGCGGATATAACGGGACAGAAGGATTTGAAACGGCATCTGGTGCAGAGCGTGGACGCTGGACGCATCAGCCACGCCCAGCTCTTCACGGGGCAGGCCGGGGCGGGCGCGCTCGCGCTGGCCGTCGCCTACGTGCAGTACCTCTGCTGCCGCCACCGCCGCGGCGGGGATTCGTGCGGCGAATGTCCCGACTGCAAGCAGATCGCGGCGCTGGCCCATCCCGACCTGCATCTGGTCTTCCCTGTCAACAAACAGGGCAAGAAGTCGGGCGAGGTGATGCGCAGCGACGAGTTCCTGCCGCTGTTCCGCGGACTTTTCGCCGAGCGCGGCGGCTATTTCTCGGCGCAGGACTGGTACGACCGGCTCGATCTGGGCAAAACCCTCAAGGGCATGATCGCCGCGCGCGAAGCCGACGAAATCATCCGTAAACTTTCGTTCAAGAGCTTCGAAGCCGACTATAAGACCATGCTGATCTGGCTGCCCGAAGCGATGAACGAGGAGGCGGCCAACAAGATTCTCAAGATTTTGGAAGAGCCGTGGGAAAAGACGCTTTTCCTGCTGATCTCCGAACAGCCCGAACGGTTGCTGCCGACCATCATTTCCCGCACGCAGGAGGTCGCCGTGCCGCGTATCGCGCCCGACGTGCTGGAGCGCGCGGCGCAGGAGCGGGGCATTACGGACCCCGTCAAGGCCCGGAACATCGCCCGTCTGGCCGGCGGCGATCTGGTGGAACTGCAGCACCTCGTGGCCGGCGAGAGCGACGCCCTGCGCAAAGAGAACTTCGACCTTTTCTGCGGGCTGATGCGTTTGAGCTACAACGACAAGCATCTGGAACTGGTGACGTGGGCCGAGGAGGCTGCGCAGCTTTCGCGCGAGCAGCAGCGGGCCTTCCTGCGCGACGCCGCGCGCCTGCTGCGCGAGAGTTACATGCTCCATGCGGGTATAAACGAAATCAGCTACCTCTGGGGCGAGGAGCTGGCTTTCTGTTCCAAATTCGCCCCATTCGTCGGGTCGCAGAACATCGAACCGCTCATTGCCGAGATCGAATGCGCTTTGGCGCAGATTTCGCAGAACGGAAATCCGACGATCGTATTCACCCATTTTGCGCTTTCGGTGAGCAAAATGATAAAACGACTTTGAGTTATGGCACGTGTAGTACTTTTGACCGGCGGTAATTCCGGTGATGTGAAACGGACGCTTCAGGCGGCTCAGCAGCTCGTCAACGCGAAGGTCGGCGCCGTGCTGCGCTGTTCGCACCGCTACGAAACCAAGCCTTGGGGCTTCGACGCCGACGGGATTTTCTCCAATCAGGCGCTGGAGGTCTCGACCGACCTGCTGCCTTTGGAAGTGCTCGACGCCGTGCAGGCCATCGAACGGGAACTGGGCCGCAACCGCGCCGCCGAAGCCGTCGAGAAAGCCCGCACGGGTGTCAGCTATACCTCGCGCCCGATCGATATCGACATCCTCTTCTACGACGACGAGGTGATCGACAGCGAACGCCTCACCGTGCCGCATCCGCTCATGGGCGAGCGGGAATTCGCACTCGTGCCGCTCTGCGAGATCATACGCCAGCGCCGCCATCCGGTTACGGGGCGGACCGTGGGGGAGATGCTCGAAGAGTTGCGTAACAAGTAAATTTCGGAGATGAAGACAAAACGAATCCTATTGTTTCTTGCCGCGGCGGCGCTGTTTACGGGGTGTTTCAAAGACGTCTCGTACAAGACGACCTATGTGTTCAAGCCGCTGGAGCAGGAGAAATCGGGCGATCCCACGCAGATTCTTACCGACGCCAAGCTCTATGCCTTTGCGGCCGATACCTCCTCGTGGGTGGTCGCTTCCTACGAGGACGCACTTGCGGGTACCATTTCGCAGCGGGGCAACCGCAACAAAAAGATCTCCACACCGCTCGCCACGGGCGAACCCTATCAGCAGGAGGGCGTCGAGGGACTGCTCCAGATGTCGTTCGACAAGTCCTCGGTGATGGTGGTCGCCGTGGATACGAAGAACAAGCTTTACGGCTACACCCAGCAGGAAGTGCCGGAAAACACCCCTAAAATCTATGTTACGCTGATCTTCAAACGCTGGAAGCAGGGTGAGTTCTACAAGGACGGCAAGTGGGACATGTTCAACGATTTCTACACACCCCCGATCTATATCGACAGCCATGTCTCCGCGCAGCTTCAGGCCGAGGAGGGCGCCGAACCCACCGTACCGTCCAACCTCAGGGTTTACGCCTACGCCGTCGATACGACCGCATGGAAGATCAACTCCTACAACGATGCGGCGCAGCGGATCATTACGTCGAAGAGCGATCCCAAGCTGACGCGGACCAGCCCCGATTTCGAAGCCTATTATTCCAAGGAGTCGGGAACCTACGATATGAAGGTCAGCAGTCCGACGCTGATGGTGGTCGTGACCGATCCCATCAACCAGCTCTACGCCTACTCGCAGCAGGAGGTCGAGATCGTCGAGGGCGGCCAGCCCGTAAACTTCCTTCCGGTCGTTTTCCGTACGTGGAAGCAGGAATACCTCTACGTCGAGGAGGGCGGCTGGCGCGTGGTCAATGACAAACTGGCTCCCGAGGAGTCCGAAAAAGCAAGTAAAAGATAACGATGGACACCCGTAAACGAAATATCATCCGCGTACTGCGTGCCGCGGTCCTGTTGCTCTTCGTCTCGGCGTTTCTGAGCCGCTGTGCGAGTATGATGACCCCCACGGGCGGTCCCCGCGACACCCTGCCGCCGGTCATTCTGAACATGACGCCCGACAACTTCTCGGTCAACCGGTCCACGGTGCATCACGAGAAGATCTACATCGAATTCGACGAGTTCGTGCAGTTAAAGGATCAGCAGAAAGAGTTCTTCACCTCGCCGCAGATGAAGAAGAAACCGCTGGTCTCGATGCGCGGCAAAGGCATCGTCGTCCAGCTGCGCGATACGCTCGAAGCCAATACGACCTATGCGCTCAACTTCGGCAGCGCCGTGCGCGACAACAACGAGGGCAATCCCCTCTATTCGATGCGCTATGTCTTTTCGACCGGACCTACGATCGACTCGATGATCTTTTCGGGTTACACGGCCGACAGCTACAAGGCCGACTCGGTGTCGAAGTCGTTCATCTGGTTCTTCCCGGCGGATTCGGTGGAGAACGTGGCCGAATACGATTCGACGATCTTCAAGTACAAGCCCGCCGTGATCGCCCGCGCCGAGAACAACGGTATCTTCATCGCCCAGAACCTCAAGCCGATCCCCTACCGGGTTTACGCCGTTCAGGACAAGAACGACAACCAGATGTACGAACCCGGTTCCGATCAGGTCGGGTTCCTCGAAAAGAGCTACAATCCGGCCGAGATGCCCGACTTCGCCATGTGGTACGACTCGATCCGCCAGTATGTCACGGCCGAGCCGCAGCTCTATTTCCGCATGTTCACCGACAAGGCGTTCCGCCGCCAGCTGCTTTCGCAGACCGAACGGCCCCTGCAGCACAAGGCGATGCTCTACTTCGGGGCGGCGCATCCGCAGATCGAACGCATCCGCTTCGACAGCATTCCCGAGGACCGCGTCATCGTCGATCCGCAGACCGTCGGCCGCGACACCATCGCCCTGTGGTTCAACATGCCCTCTTCGGCGCTTCCCGATACGATCAAGGGTGAAATCACCTACTTCAAGCACGATACGGTCAATGTCCTGCAGGAGGTTACCGAACCGCTGAAACTCTCTTGGCGGCTGATCGAGACCAAGGAGCAGGAGAAGGAGCGCGAGAAACTGGAGCGCGACCGCCGCAAAGCCGAGGCGGCCGGCGAGGAGTGGGTCGAACCCAAGAAGGAGAATCCCTTCGCCTATAAGCTTCCGCTCACGGGCGAGGTCAATCCCGAGAACAACCTGACCGTCGACTTCGATTATCCCCTTACCAAGCTCGATTCGGCGGCCATGCTGCTGACGCTCACCCACCCCGACAACAGTATCGAGGACGTTCCGGTGCGGTTCGTGCGCGACACGGGCCTGCTGCGCCGCTGGCATATCGAAGCGCCGTGGAAGAGCGGAGGACAATATACGCTGACCATTCCCAAGGGCGCCATTACCGACGTCGCAGGCTTCTCCAACGACTCGATCGTCGGGAAATACACGGCGCTCGACCCCGAAAAGTTCGCCACCGTAAAAATCCATGTCAAGGGCAAGGACGACAAGGCCAAATACATTATCCAGCTGCTCGACGGCAGCAATGCGCTCAAACAGGAGAAACGCGACGTCACCACCGGCGACTGGCAGTTCAATTACGTCCCTGCGGGGGAGATCAAATTCCGCATTATCGAGGACATGAACGGCAACGGCAAGTGGGATACGGGCAACGTGGTCGAGCGGCTTCAGCCCGAACGGGCCGAAATCTACGCCAACGACGAGGGCGAAGACACCTTTGCGACCAAGACCAACTGGGAAATCGAATTTTCGATCGACATGAACCGCGTCTTCGCTCCGGTGACGATGGAGTCGCTCTCGCGCCTGCTCGAAGAGCGTGAGACGCAGCGTCTGCGCCGCGAAGCGGAGAAACGCGCCAAGGAACCGAAGACCAAACCCAACAGCCACGACCACGATAACCAGAACAACGCCAGCGGTTTCGGCAGCGGAACGAACAACAGCATGAACTCTACCGGAGGCATGTTTAACCGATAGCGTTATGATAAACAGACAACTTAAAACCCTGCTGCTTTTCGCCTTTGCCGCCGTTGCGTGGCAGGGTGCGGCGGCGCAGCATACGCTGGGTTTCACGGCGGGTTACGGCATGGCCAACTCGCGGCTCGACCCCAAACAGGAGATGAAGGGTATGTGGGGTTCCTATACCGCCGGGCTTACGTGGCGTTATTACGGCCAGCAGCGTTTCGTGGGCGGCTTCGGCATCGACCTCGAATTCCTGCAGCAGGGATTCTCATTCGCTACCAACGCCTCGATGGTCGAGGAGAAGAAGGATTACCGCTACTACACGCGCAACATCAATTCGATCATGCTGCCGATCGTGTGGCAGCCCCACTTCTACCTCTTCCGCAATCATGTCCGCGTTTACCTCGAAGCGGCGGCCACCTTCTCCTACCACCTCTCGTCGACCTATGAGAACGAGGAAGCGAAAGCTTCGGGAGCGGCCGACTGGAAGGGCGATTATTCCTTCAAACTGCCGCGCGACAACCGCTGGGGCTACGGACTTGCAGGCGGCGGCGGCATCGCGTTTCTGATCCGGCGTTTCGAGATCAATTTCCGCGCCCGCTACTACTTCGGCCTTTCGGACGTCGTGCGCAACCGCAACAAATACGCCGACAACGGTATCGACGGTTCCGAAAACCCGTTCTGGGCGACGCCGATGCGTTCGCCGCTCGACAACCTCACCATTTCGGTCGGGTTGAATTACCGATTCAACAAGGAGGGCTTCTCGACGTGGAAACCGCGTCCCAAGCGCGAAAAGAACCGCGAAGTCTTCAAATACGGATTATAAAATTTCAGCATTATGGAAACCACAAGACAGCAGAAAATCGCCAAACAGATACAGAAGGACGTCGCCGAAATCTTTCAGAAGGAGGGCGAAGGCATCGTACGCGGTTCGCTCGTCACGGTTACGGCCGTGCGCGTGTCGCCCGATTTCGGCTACGCCAAGATTTACGTCAGTATTTTCCCCTTCGAGCGGAGCGCCGCGGTGATGCAGGAGATAGACCGCAACAACAAGTTCGTCCGCCACGCTTTGGGGCAGCGCATCCGCAATCAGGTCAAGAACGTGCCTGAAATCCAGTTCTTCCTCGACGACTCGCTGGAGTATATCGACCATATCGAGCAGGCGCTCAAAAACGACTAACCTTCCCGGCCTCACGCCATGCTGCCGCACTGCTTCGACCGGGGCTGTCTCTTCTCGCCCAAATCCCGATCGGTCCTCAATCTGATCTCGGGTCTGAGCGGG
>JAJPZH010000132.1 GCA_021204515.1 Alistipes sp.
CCGCCGTGCGACGCCCCGCAGCATGGCCTGCTGCGCATTGTCGGTCACCACGATAGCATTGTCCACCAGCATACCCATCGCGATAATGAACCCTGCCAGCGAAGTGCGGTTGAGACCCTCGCCCAGAAACTGCATCAGCAGGAGCGTACCGCCGATGGAGAACAGCAGCGAACTGCCGATCAGTACCCCGGCGCGGAATCCCATGACGAGCATGATAATCAGAATGACGATCGCCACCGATTCGGCGAGGTTCAGGATAAACGTGGAATTCGCCTCGCGGGCAATGCGGTCTTCGGGATAAAGCACCGTGAGGTCCATGCCCACGGGCATCTGGCGCGTAAGACCGTCGAGCACCCCGGAAATTTTCTCCCCGGCCTTCACCACATCCACGTCGGCCTCGGTCGAGATGCCGATGCCCACCGCACGGCGGCCGTTCACACGCATCAGCGTCTGAGGCGGATCGGCGTATCCCCGCTCCACGCGGGCGATGTCGCCCAGCCGGTACTGCTTGCCCGAAGAGGAGATGAGCAGCTGGTTCGAGATGTCGCCGAGGTTCTTATAGGCGCCGTCCTCCAATATCTGTATTTCGAGCGCCCCGGCCTGCTTCTCACCGCTGTTTACGATGGTGTTCTGCTGGCCGATGGTCGCCACGATCGATTCGGGACGGATCGAGAAGTTGGCGAGCGCCGCAAGGCTGACATAAACATTCACCACGGGCGTCTGCTCGCCGAAGAGCGTCACCTTTTGCACGCCGTCCACAGTCACCAGCGCCGTCTTGATCCGCTGCGCCCATTCGCGCAGTTCGGACCATGTGAATCCGCCGTCTACCGAAAGGCCGTAATAGATGCCGTACACGTCGCCGAAATCGTCGGCCACGGTAACGGGCGAAGCCCCGGCCGGCAGCCGGGGCTGGATGTTGAGTACCTTGCGCCGAAGCTCGTCCCACAACTGCGGAATCTCCGCGGCAGCGGTCGCGGGATCGAGTTCGACCATGATCTTCGAAAGTCCGTAATAGGATTCGGAGGTGATTTTATGCACCAGACGCATCGACTGCACCTCGCGTTCGATCGGTTCGGAAATGAGCTGTTCGACCTCCAGCGGCGTGGCTCCGGGATAGGAGCAGACCAGTGAGGCGCTCTTGATGACGAACGTCGAATCCTCCTTTTTGCCCAGCGTAACGAAGCCGAGGGCGCCGCCCGCGAGCAGGACGAAAAGGAAAAACCAGACTACTTTTTTATTCTTCAGCGAATATTCGGGCAGACTCATGACCGTATCAGTTTAAGATTCGCACCCGCTCGCCCTGCCGTAGCTGATAAACGCCCGCCGTGACGACGCGCTCGCCCGGCTCCACGCCGCTGTCCACGACGACGCGGTCACGTCCGTACAACTCGCCCAGCGTCACCTCGCGGCGCACGACGCGGTCATCGCCGGCGACGACCCAGACGTAGGTACCGCCCTCGGCCGGAGCGAAGATCGCCGACACGGGCAACGACACGGCATCGGTCACCGGATCGGCGCTCTGCATGGTGATCGTGCACGACATGCCCGGAGAGACGGGATAACGCCCCGGATCGGCATTGGTCAGGCGCAGCGACACGGGAAATCCCGAAGCATCGGACGAAGTTTTGGCGTAATCTTTCAGCACGGCCGGGAATTTCACGCCCCGGTAATTATCGAATTCGACCTCGAAACGCGTGGATTGGGAGGCCAGCAGCGGCAGACCGCTTTCGGGCAGGGTGAACTGTACCTGCGTCGTTACGGGATTCACGACGCGCACGATGGTCTGTCCGGCCTGCACCCGTTCGTAATTATCGACGTATTTGCGCTCGACGACGCTGGCGAAAGGCGCCCGGAGCTTGGTATCCTTGAGCATGTCGAGGGAGTTGTCATAAGCCGACCGGACCTGCGCATAGCGGGTCTGAGAGGCTTCGAATTCCTGCTGCGAGACGGCTTCGTGTTCCAACAGCCGTTTCATGCGCTGTAACTGCGAACGGGCCTCGTCGAAAGCGGAACGGTCGGCGGAGACCTGCAGTTCGATGTCCCGAGGATCGAGTTCGGCCAGCAACGCCCCCTTCTTCACACTCTCGCCCTGCGACACCGGAACGTCCAGTACCTGTCCGGGTAGCTTGAACGCCAGATTCACGGCGTCGTCGGGCGTAGCCATACCCGCGAAATCCTTGTCGATGACCCCGGCGCCCGACGCCGTGACGACCTTCACCGGGCGGACCGTCTCGGGCGCCGGCTGACGACGGCCGCAGCCGCACAGCGCGAGAAGAATGAATAAAGTTTGGAAAGTTCGCATAATAAGAAAGTTGACTCCGTTTCCGGGGTCAACTTTCATACCACTCGCCGCAAAAAGTCCCTATGGACGAATATCGCGACAATTCTTTTTAGCGAGGATCACGCCGTCTTCGAGCATCACCATACCGTTGTTGGCGCGAAGCATGGTTTTCATAGTCGAAGCGTCTATGTTATAGCACCGTACTTCGCCCGATCCGAAATCATGGCGGGTGACGCCGTACAGCGGCTGGGGCGTGAGGCAGACGACACGCGCGCCTTCGGTCTCTGCACGCTGTATGAGTCTGGCAAACCGTTTGGCGCAGGCGCGCGGCAGGCGGTCGAACGAGGTGACGCAAAGCATATACACACGTCCGGGAGCGGTCAGTATCTCCTCCGTGGCGTCCCCTTCGGCATCGCGCAGGGCGAATTCGCTCATAAGCGGGCGTATGGCGGGCATCTCCTCGGTAGTCCGGGTATCGACCCACTCCCACTTCCCGGCGTCCTGCCATGCGGTGTCTTCGAGCGAAAATTCGTGCAGTTTGCCCGTTTCGAGATTGCGGTAAACGAGCACTGTCTCCGTTTCGCCGGGTTCGACGGCCGGAGCGTGCATGCCCTCCCAGATATTGACCCCGATCTTATAAGGCAGAAAGTCGATCAGCGGCAGATGGCGGTAACAGTAATACCCCAGATACATCGAAAGGAAGAAGAAAGTGACCGTCAGCACGATTTCCAGCGCGTTGAAGGCGAAAATCTTGTCGGGACGGTAGCGCCACCAGACCACGAAGGCCATAGGCAGCAGGGCCAGATTCTTGAAGAAAGTCTGCCACGGCGTCAGTTTCAGCGCCTCGCCGAAACAGCCGCAGTCCTCGACGGGAATCAGCGTGGCGCTCAGCAACGTCAGCGCCGTAAAGAAAAGCATCGAAAGCACGGCGAAGATCGAAATCAGGCGGATGCGGACCTTGAACAGGAGCATGCACCCCATCATCATCTCGGCGCCGCACAGCCAGATCGAAAAAGCCATGCTCGCAGGCTGCAGCGATTCGACGCCGTAGATCGAAAGATACTCGTTGACCTTCATCGCCGTACCCCACGGGTCGATAACCTTCGTGAAACCCGAAAGGATAAACGTGCAGGCGAGGATCAGCCGGCAAATGTTGGCTATCAGTTTAAACACCCGGGTTTTACGCATCTGTCTCAAGTATTGGGGTGAGTTCCGCGCGGATTTTGGCGAAGATGCCTTCGGGCGATTCCATCGCACCCGAAGCGTCGCTGCAATCGACGACCCGCAGCGCCGGGTCTTTGGCCGCCGAGGCGAGGTAGACGCTACGCACGTCCTGCTGCAGTTGCAACGACGCCTCGTGGATATCCTGTCCGCCCTGCAGGTAGTCGCGGTCGTCGCCTTCGCGCGCCTCGGAGAGCTTGCGCTCGGTAAAGGCGAACGGTACGTCGAGGAACAGCGAGAGGTCGGGACGGGGAAGCGCATTATGACCGAATTCGAGGTTCACGATCCAGTCGGCCAGCCGGTCGCGCTCCTCTCCGGCGGGAAGTTTGGCGCATTGGAAACCCACATTCGAGTAGACATAACGGTCCAGCACCACCGCTTTTCCTTCGGCGAGCCACTGCCGTATCTGCGGCGCGGCATCGGCGCGGTCGCCCGCGAAGATCAGCGCCACGAGGTAGGGATCGACCTCCTGCACGCCGCCGAATTCGCCGCGCAGGAACCGGGCGATCAGCTGGCCGTAAACGGGCGAATCGAAGCGCGGGAAATGCACATACTCGCTCTCGACGCCCCTGTCGGCAAACAGTTGGCGCAGCATGCGTATCTGGGTCGATTTGCCCGCTCCGTCCAATCCTTCGAGTACTATGAACATAGGTTGCCTGTTTTATTTCCGTTTGTGGTAGTTATGGTAGTTTCCTCTTCTCAGCGCAGCATCCGCACGGCCCGTTCGACTCCGTCGGCCAGCGCATCGGCTTCGGCCGGCGTATTGTAAAGCGCGAACGAAGCGCGGCACATGCCCGTCGTCGCGTAATGGTCCATCACCGGCTCGGCGCAGTGCTGTCCGGTGCGGACGGCGATGCCGAGCTTGTCGAGAATCATCCCCATATCGTAAGGATGCACGCCCTCGACGTTGAACGACACGATGGCGCATTTGCCGGGCGCCGAGC
This sequence comes from Alistipes sp., assembly GCA_021204515.1. GTDB lineage: Bacteria > Bacteroidota > Bacteroidia > Bacteroidales > Rikenellaceae > Alistipes. The sequence goes on from JAJPZH010000132.1 coordinate 4,447, forward strand.
CGTAAATCCGCAGGCCGTCGATCGCTGCGAGGCGTTCGGTCGCGCGGCGCAGCAGCGCCTGCTCGTGCCGCTCGACCTCTTCGGGATCGAAGCGCTGGACGAATTTCACCGCTTCGCCGAGCGCGATGGCGCCCGAAAAGTTGGCCGTTCCCGCCTCGAATTTGAGCGGAACGGGCGCATAGGTCGTCTTGGCGAACGTCACCGTATCGACCATGTCCCCGCCGCCCAGAAACGGCGGCATCTCCTCCAATAACGCGCGTTTGCCGTACAGCACGCCGATACCCGTCGGAGCGAAAAGCTTGTGCCCCGAAAATGCGTAGAAATCGCAATCCAACTCCTGCACATCCACGCCCCCGTGCACGACGCCCTGACATCCGTCCACGACGGCGATCGCCCCCACGGCATGCGCCGCGTCGATAATCCCGCGCAGTTCGGGCCGCGTGCCGAGCGTATTCGACGCCTGCGTCACGGCGACGGCGCGCGTGCGCCCGTCAAGCAGCGACGGCAGCAGTTCGGTGCGCAGGCGCCCTTCGTCGTCGAAGGGCAGTACCCGGATCTCGGCGCCTTTGCGTTCGCACAGCATTTGCCACGGAACGATATTGGAGTGGTGTTCCATTTCGCTGACGACGATGTTGTCGCCCGCACGGACGAATTTCTCGCCCCACGCATAGGCCACCGTATTGAGCGAAGCCGTCGCGCCGGCCGTGAAAATCACCTCTTCCTTCTCCGCCGCCCCGATAAAGGCGCGGATGCGTTCGCGCGACGCTTCGTAGAGCGTCGTGGCCTCCTCCGAGAGGTAATGCACCCCGCGGTGGATATTGGCGTTGAGTTCCCGGTTGAGATAGTCGATCGTCTCGATTACCACCAGCGGCTTCTGGGCCGTGGCTCCGTTGTCGAGATAGACCAGCGGCTTGCCGTAGACCTCGCGTCCGAAAATCGGGAACTCCCCGCGTATTTTTTCAACGTCGAACATGGTCACAATTTTTCCATTTTGGCCGTAACGGCCTCCATTATCGTTTCGCACAACGGCTCCACGCCGCAGCGGCGCACGACGTCGCCCACGAAACCTTCGATCTGCAGCCGGCGGGCCTGTACCTCGCTCAGGCCGCGCTGGCGCATGTACAGCACGGCTTCCGAATCCATCTGCCCCACCGTCGCGCCGTGCGAGCACTTCACGTCGTCGGCATATATCTCCAGCTGGGGCTGGGTCGTGATATGTGCCGTCTCGCTCAGCAAGATGTTGCGGTTCTGCTGCTGGGCGTCGGTATGCTGCGCATCGGGCGCCACATAGACCAGTCCGCAGAACTCGCCGCGCGCAGAACCGCCCGCAACGCCTTTGATATAGGAATTGCTGCGGCAGTCGGGCACGTTGTGGTTCGTGCGCAGTTTGACGACGCAGTGTTCTTCACCGCCGGCGAGGAACACCCCGCCCAGCATGTTCTCGGCATCACGGCCGTCGAGGTCGATCGTATAGGAGACGTTGGCGCTCGTAAGCTGCACGGCTGTCAGACGGCACAGGCTGCGTGCGGACTGCTTCACCGCCACCTCCGCGAAAGCTTCGGCGAGGAACACCTCCGTTATTTCGAGACGGGCGTCCTCCGCCGCGACGACTTCCAGCGACGCCATGCCGGGCATGGTATGCACCACCACCACGCGCCCCGAAGCGCCTGTTGCGGCTTCGATGCGCATGCGCAGGGGATCGACCGCCGCATAAGGCTCGTCCTGCGTCCCGTCGATCCGGAACACCTCGCCCTGCGCCGTGCGGAAGCCGCGGATTATATCGAGTATCGCCGTCATTCCCTGTAATCGTTAATCAGCCAGTCGTAGCCCTCCTTTTCGAGTTTGAGAGCCAGCGTTTTATCGCCCGTATGGATAATGCGGCCCCGGTAGAGCACATGCACCACATCGGGCACGATGTAATCCAGCAATCGCTGGTAATGCGTAATGACCACCGTCGCGTTTTCGGGCGTATGCAGTTTCGTAACGCCCGTGGCGACGATGCGCAGGGCGTCGATGTCGAGTCCCGAATCGGTCTCGTCCAGAATGGCCAGCTTCGGATCGAGCATCGCCATCTGGAAAATCTCGTTCTTCTTCTTCTCACCGCCCGAAAAGCCTTCGTTCACGGCCCGCGAGGTGAGTTTCGAATCCAGTTCGACGACAGCGCTCTTCTCGCGCATCAGTTTCAGAAACTCGGCGGCCGTCAGCGGCTCCTCGCCGCGGAACTTGCGCTGCTCGTTCACGGCCAGTTTCATGAAATTGGCCATCGTAACGCCCGGAATCTCGACCGGATACTGAAACCCCAGAAACAGGCCCAGACGCGCCCGGTCCTCGATCGGCATCTCCAGCAGGTCCCGTCCGAGGAACGTGGCCGAGCCTTCGGTCACCGTAAATTTTTCATTGCCCGCGAGCACCGCCGCGAGCGTCGATTTGCCAGAGCCGTTAGGCCCCATGATAGCATGCACCTCGCCGGCTTTCACTTCGAGGTCGATGCCCCGCAGAATCTCTTTACCGTCGACCGACGCATGCAGATTTTTTACGCTTAACATATCTTTCTTGCCAGTTTTTTACATTTTTCAATCTCTCCGTCCGTCAGCCTGCCGTTCTTGCGACAGCCGCTTTTGGCCGCGGTGCCGACGATGCGGTAACCGCTCCACCTGAGTATCTCGCGCAGGGCGCGGAACACCCCGCGGGTCTGGCTGAACAACACGCTGAACGGATATATCGTGTTGCAGGTCGTCACCAGCACGGCCCGCTGTCCCTTGTGCAGCGCCACCGGCATCCCGTTCTCCTTCTCACCCATCATCACATAGACCGACCGGTCGAACAGCACCTTCAGCATCCCGTTCATATTGCCCCAATAGCAGGGCGAACCTATAATCAGCGCATCCGCCGTACGGATCGCCTCCGCGACGCAGTGCGCATCGTCTTCGGGCAGCGCACAGCGGAGTTTCGAGCGGCAGCTCATGCACCCCGTGCAGGGTTTTACGGTCAGGTCGTGGACGAAAACACGCTCGACGTCGCACGTCTCCGGCAGATTGCCGGCAATATGTTCCAGCATCTGCGAAACCAGACCATTGCGCCGCGGACTGCCGTTGAGTACCAGCACTTTCATCTTCCCTGTCCGTTATCCGACCGAACCTTCGAGACTTATCGAAAGCAGTTTCTGCGCCTCGACGGCGAATTCCATCGGCAGTTTGGCCAGCACCTCGCGGGCATAGCCGTTCACGATCAGCCCCACGGCGTCCTCGGTCGAAAGGCCCCGCTGGTTGCAGTAGAAGAGCTGGTCGTCCGAAATCTTCGACGTCGTGGCTTCGTGTTCGACCACCGCCGTGCGGTTGCGGCTGTCGATCACGGGGAAGGTATGCGCCCCGCATTTGTCACCGATCAGCAACGAATCGCACTGCGAATAGTTGCGGGCGTTCTCGGCCCCCTTCGCCATGCGGACCAGACCGCGGTAGGAGTTCTCGCTTCGCCCGGCCGAAATGCCTTTAGACACGATGCGGCTGCGGGTATTGCGCCCTATGTGGATCATCTTCGTACCGGTATCGGCCTGCTGGAAATTGTTGGTCATGGCCACCGAGTAGAACTCGCCCACCGAATTGTCGCCGGCGAGAATACAGCTCGGATATTTCCACGTGATCGCCGACCCGGTCTCGACCTGCGTCCACGACAAGCGGGCGTTCTCGCGGCAGATACCGCGTTTGGTAACGAAATTATAGATGCCGCCCCGGCCCTCCTTATCGCCCGGATACCAGTTCTGCACCGTCGAATATTTGACCTCGGCGTCTTTCTCGACGATGATCTCGACCACGGCGGCATGCAGCTGGTTTTCGTCGCGGCGCGGAGCAGTGCAGCCCTCCAGATAGCTCACGTAAGCCCCTTCGTCGGCTACGATCAGCGTACGTTCGAACTGTCCAGTCCCCGCGGCGTTGATGCGGAAATAGGTCGAAAGCTCCATCGGGCAGCGAACGCCCTTCGGAATGTAACAGAACGAGCCGTCGGAAAAGACCGCGGCGTTGAGCGCGGCGTAGAAATTGTCGGTATAGGGCACGACGCTGCCGAGGTATTTCTTTACCAGATCCGGGAAGTCGCGCAGCGCTTCGGAAATCGAACAGAAGATGATGCCCTTCTCGGCCAGCACCTCCTTGAAGGTAGTTTTGACCGACACCGAGTCCATCACGGCATCGACCGCCACGCCCGCCAGCGCCATCTGCTCTTCGAGAGGGATACCCAGTTTGTCGAACGTCCGTTTGAGTTCGGGATCGACCTCGTCCATCGAATTGAGTTTTTTCTGCTGCTTGGGAGCGGCATAATAGATGATGTCCTGAAAATCTATTTCGGGAATCGTCAGGTGGGCCCACGTCGGCGCTTCCATCGTCAGCCAGTGGCGGTAGGCCGCCACGCGCCGCTCGGTCATCCATGCGGGTTCGCCCTTCTTGGCGGAGATCAGCCGCACGACATCCTCGCTCAGTCCCTTGCCGATGGTTTCGGTCTCGATATCCGAGGTAAAGCCGTACTTGTATTCCTGCTCTCCGATATTCTCCAATATGTCTTTATCTTTCTCTGCCATTATGCGCGAAATATCGTACAAAGGTACAAAATCAATTCACATTTTCATAACGCAGCAGAGCAAATCTGGGTCCAGAGCGGGCAAAACGGCAAAAAAGCGGGCTGAACGTTTTTTCGGCCCGGTGCATGCAGACATTGCATCCGGATCGCTCCCTGCGGCACGCAGCCGCAGCGCGGCAATGCGGCACGGCGCAGTGTATCAATGCGAAGACGAATCCTCAGCAATGGAATAATTAAATTTTGACCGCATTTCTTTGTATTTCGTCAAAAAGATTCTATATTTGCACACCCGTTTCAGGATAAATGCCCGGAACGGCGACCGGAGAGTTGGGTGAGTGGCTGAAACCACCAGTTTGCTAAACTGACGTACGGGATTACTGTACCGGGGGTTCGAATCCCCCACTCTCCGCCAAAAGCATCGACAGAAAAGCACAAAAACCTGCAAATATTTAATTTGCAGGTTTTTTGTTTTTAAGCCACAAGCATACGCAAACATATTTAGGCAAGTCGTCGGTGACTTATTCGGTGTACTTTATGGAAAGGACAACTTTCAGCCTGCTATTTACATCCGCAGGAACAAAATCAACAAAGAGGGCAAATTTCCTATCTTCATGCATATCACAATCAATGGGCAACGCGCCGATGCTTCTGTGAAACGCAACATTGCCCCGCAGCTATGGAATGCAACCAAGGGCAGGGCGTATGAAAAAAGCCGCGAAGGAAAAGACCTGAACCTCTAACTGGAGCCATTTCAGCGAACATCCTGCGTATCCAGCGTGACATGGAATTAGACCGTCTCGACGTCACGGCCCAGCCCGTACTCATCCGTTATCTGGGCAAAGACCGTCCTGAGCGGTATACCCTATTAGCAATTACTCAGTGAACACAACGATCAAATACCTCAAAAATTTCAAACTGGGAATATGCGCAACACTCCCCTCATGGATGCAGCACAAAATTAAGAAAGGGCAGCAGTTTCTCTACTTCGAGCGATGCCTTGCGGGCCCGCGTACCTGCTGCTTTGTTCCCGTTCTCGATCTGCAGATTTGCATCAGCCGTAAAGTACGCCCCAATCCAAGGCTATGACCCAACGGACGATACATTTCACCTCCCAGCCTCGCAAAACAGTATTTATTTCTTCTCTTGTTTTTGAAACGAGTTGAACAATAAACCGCCCATCAGGGCGCCCCACAGCACACTCATCAGGGGCGACGAGGTAATCGGGCAGGTTCCGTCGTGACAACCTATATAAAAATAGTAAAGCCAGCCGCCCAGCGCACCGACCGCGACTCCCAGCCCGGTCGGCCAATATTCTTTCACCAAATTCTTAACCATAATCAACTTAAATAAACAGATTTACATTCGCTTCCTCGGCACGTTCCATATAGGTCGCAACGCCGCCGACGGTCACATTGTCCAGCAGCTCCTCGCGCCGGACGCCCATCACGTCCATCGACATCTGGCAGGCGATCAGCTCCACGCCGCTGTCGATGGCCTGCTGCCGCAGCTCTTCGAGCGAGTCGATCCCTTTGCGCTTCATAATGCTGCGCATCATGCGGTCGCCTATTCCGAACATGCTCATCTTCGAGAGGTGCAGCCGGAGCGACGAAGAGGGCAGCATCCAGGAGAACATCCGTCCGAAAATATCCTTTTCGACCTTCGGCTTCGAGACCTTCTTGATGACGTTCAGGCCCCAGAACGTGAAGAAAATCGTTACCTTTTGTCCCGTAGCGGCCGCGCCGTTGGCCAGTACGAACGTGGCCAGCGCCTTGTCCAGATTGTCGCTGAACATAATCAATGTTTTGCCTTTACCGTCGCACGAAGTGGCGACCTTGCATGCCTTGGGCGAACCTTTTTCGATGACGACCGTGTATTTTCCTTTCTGCTCCGTATTGGAGACCAATCGGTTGCCCGTCGTATTGCACCATGCCTGCGCGTCGCGCGAGAATCCGGCATCGGTGGCCACCATCTCGATCCGCTCGCCTTCGGCGATGAAGTCGATCGCCTGCTTGATCTTCATCACCGGACCCGGACACTGCAATCCGCAGGCGTCGATTTTCAGCGTTTTGACCGGCTCGTCGGAGCGCTGGGTATCCATGTCTACCTTGCTTTCAGGAATTATCGCGACGGCTCTGTTTACGATCGGTGCGGTAGCCGTTGCATAGGTTTTGTAGCCGCCCGACAGGTTCCGGACGTTTTTGAATCCACGCCCCGTCAGAATCTTCATCGCCAGATATCCGCGCAGACCGACTGCGCAGTAAATATAAATATTCTTGTCGTGCGGCAGTTCGCCGATCCGGCTGCGGAGCTCTTCGAGCGGGATGTTCACCGAACCCGGAATAGCCCCGAACGCATGTTCCTCACAGATACGCACATCCAAAAACAGCGCGTTACTGCGATCCGCATCCGCGATCTGCCGCCATGTCACTACAGGCATCGCCCCGCTGATAATGTTGCTCGCCACGTAGCCCGCGATGGCGATCGGGTCCTTGGCCGAGGAGAAAGGCGGTGCATAAGTGTGCTCGACCTTTATGAGGTCGTAGACCGTACCGCCCTGCTTGATGAGCAGCGCGATCTGGTCGATACGCTTGTCTACACCGTCGTAGCCCACGCACTGGGCGCCGTAGAGTTTGCCGCTCTCGGGATCGAAGATCAGCTTGACGGTCAGCGGAAGCGCATCGGGATAATAGCCCGCGTGCGAGGCCGAATGAGTCGTCGAACTGGCATAGGGAATACCGAACTGCCTGAGCCGCTTGGCCGCAAGGCCCGTCGAAGCGACCGTCATGTCGAACACTTTGGCGATCGAAGTGCCTATCGCACCTTCGTATTTGGTCGTGTTGCCGAAGACCATGTTGTCCGCCACGATACGCCCTTGGCGGTTGGCGGGATTAGCCAAGTAGTTCAGCCACGGCTTGCCGGTCAGCGGATGCGGGAACTCGATGGCGTCGCCCACGGCATAGACATCCTCCGCCGAAGTCTGCAGGTAGTCATCTACCCAGATGCCGCCCGTCTCGCCGATTTTGATTCCGGCGGCTTTGGCCAGCGTGGTTTCGGGACGCACACCGATCGAGAGGATCACCAGATCGGTCGTCAGGCTCTCCCCGTCGGCAAAGAAGACCTCGATCCGATCGCCACGGCGCTCGAACCGCTCGACGCTCCGTTCGAGATAGAGCCTGACTCCCTTGAGCAGCAGGTGCTGGTGGACGTGCGAGGCGATCGAGAAATCGACCGGAGCCATCACCTGATTGCCCATCTCCACGACCGAAACTTCCGCGCCCGCATGATGCAGATTCTCGGCCATCTCCAGCCCGATGAATCCGGCGCCGACCACCACGGCGCTCCTGATCCGGCGCGAAGTGACATAGGTCTTGATCCGGTCGGTGTCGTCGACGTTGCGCAGCGTGAAGATCCCCTCGGTGTCGATGCCCTTCAGCGGCGGACGTACGGGCGAAGCGCCCGGCGAAAGGAGCAGCTTGTCGTAAGTCTCGGTGTAGGTCGACCCGTCGGCGCGCCGCACCTCGACGCGCTTGGCGACCGTATCGATGGCTATCGCCTCGCTCTCCACCCGCACGTCGATATTGAATCGCCGGCCGAACGAAGCCGGGGTCTGCACGAAGAGTTTCTCTCGCTCGGCGATCGTACCGCCGATGTAGTATGGCAATCCGCAG
>JAJPZH010000219.1 GCA_021204515.1 Alistipes sp.
CTGCTGCCGGATGGCTTCCAGCGTCTTACGGGAGAGGGGCGACGCCTTTTTCCCGGCGTTGTAGGCGCGGCGGATGGTGCGGTTGAGGCTTACGTGCTGGACTTCGCCCAGCGCCGAGAGTTTTTCGGCGACTTCGGCGGCGGTGAACTCCTCGCCGAAGCGGACCACGTACCATAGGTGCAGTTCCGATTCGCGGGTGCGCTCCTCGTTGCGCGGGTCCACCGGGAAGACGCGCTCGATCTGGTAACCGCCGACGATGTCCAGAATCTCATCGACGGAGAGAATGCCCGAACGGGTCGCGGGGCCGCCGCTGCGGGTGATGCCCTCCCGGTCGAGGATGTCGCTTACGTAAGGTGCGAATTTCACCAGCACCTCCCCCGACCGGTATTCGGCCGGAACGTCCGGTTCCGGAGCCGGCTGCGGGGCGGACAGCTCCTCTTTGGTGCAGGCGGTAAATGCCAGTAAAGCGATGGCAAGAATGCCGTATAAATAGTTTTTCATCGTCATAATTATTTGGTCGTCTCCTCTTCTTCTTCCGTGTCGGGGTCTTTCTTGTACCCCTCGTAGAATTCGTAGTAGTAGTTCATGTTGGCGGGTTCGTTGGTGAATCCGGCCAGCGTGCCGCTCGCGTCCTTGCCCTCCTGCGAGAAGACCAGCACGCTGGGGCCCCACCAGTCGAGCGCCGGGTGGTAGAGCAGCCAGTCGGGCAGCTCGCCGGTCAGACGGTTGAGGTTGATGGCGAACCACTTGGTGTGCGGCATCACCTTGGGAGTGCCGATCAGCGCGCGGGGCAGCGTGTCGGCGTCGATGATGTCCTGCTCGGTGTATTTCTCCCAGTCGTCCATCTTGGGCAGCGGTCCCTGCAGGTAGTTGACCGAGAGCACCACCGTGTCGAGGTCCCATTCGATCAGGCGGCGCGGGAATCCCTGCTCTTCGACAAGGCCGCCGTAGTTGGTTTCGACGGTGTTGCTCAGGTCGTAGATATTCTTGCGCGTGTTGGCGCCCATGTTCAGCGTCCGGAGCTTGGGGAAGTTCGTCGGGTTGATCTCTTCGGGAATCTTCTGGAAGTTGTTGCTGCTCAGATCGAGGAATTCGAGGTTTTTGAGAGCCGTGAAGTTCTTGTCCAGAGACACCAGACCGTAGGCCGCGATGGTGAGGCGGCGCAGCTGCGTGAGCTTGGTGATGTACTCTCCCGTGGTGAGGTCCTTGAGGTAGGAATTGACGTTGCTGTAGAAATTCAGCTCGTCGGCGGCCGTCAGGTACTGCACTTCGAAAGGCAGCTCCTCCTTGGTGTTGAATATGTAGAAGCGGGCGTATTTCACGCGGCCCTTCTTCTCGGGCGTGTAACTCTCCATGCCCTCCTCCCAGAGGATCACGTTGTCCCAGTTGTCCATGCGCTCGCCGTTTTCCCAGCTCGTGTTATTACATTCGAGCGTGCGGGCGATGGCCAGCAGGGCGATCGAGTCGCCGCCGCGGGTGTTCTCCTCGATCGCCTCGGCGGCCTGCTGCGTGACGACGAGGTTGTCGTGCTGCGCCAGCTCGACCTCCGTTTTGGGGTTGAAAGCCACCTCGGCGATGCGCGGGTTGGGCTGCGAGTTGATGTTCCAGTTGAACCGTACGGTCACCTCGCGCGGACGGATGCCGCGGTCGAATTCGACGGCCGGTTTCTCGAACTTGAGCCAGCTTTCGGCCGACTCGGAGACCTTGACGTTGAAATCCACGTTGGTCTTTATCTTGACGTCGAAATGGCGCGTGCCGTACGCCGCGTAGTTGGCGACGGTGACCTCCTTGTCGTCGATGCTGATGAGGTAATCGAAGCCTTTCTGCGAGACGGCGATCTCCTTTTTGACCCAAGTGTTCTGCTCCTGAATGCGGATTACGCCGCGGCGGGGCTGGTCGGTAAGGGCCGAGTCGATGAGTACGCGGCACTCGGTGGTGCCGCGGCCGTTGGCGGGCGAAATGGTGATCCACGGCTCGTCGGTGGTGGCGATCCACTCTTTCTGCGCCGATACTTTGACCGTGTGGGTTCCTCCCGTGGCAGGGGCTTCGATGGCGTCGCTGTCGGTGCCGAATCCGATGGTTTTGGCGGCGTCGGAACAGCTGTACAATGCGATCGAGCAGAGGATAACCGATATGTAATTCGTTATTTTCATTGTCATTTCTCCTTAGTGGTTATTCGAGCATTTTGTCGCAGTTCAGGATATTCTGGGTCTTGTCGTAGATCAGGTTGTAGACCCCCTGCTGCCAGTAGTAACAGATCGCCGAGGCGTCGAACGTGATGTTGGGGTTGTCGCTGATGTCGAGGTAGTAGATCAGGTAGGAGATCGTATCGTCGATCTTGCGCAGGTCGTTCGAACCGATGTAGAATCCGCGCAGGCCGGTGTGCTGGTAAAGCCCCGTGGGCCATTCGCGCAGGCAGCGGTTGCCCTGAGCGTCGCGCTGGCCGCGGATGGCGTAGACCGTCAGGCCCGCGCAGTTGAGCGGCGACCGGGGGAAGTTGGCGAAAGCGTTGTACGAGATGTCCAGACCGTAGAGGTAGGGCAGCTGCTCGGCCGTGAAATCCTTCGGCAGCTCGCTGAGGTTGTTGTAAGTCAGGTCGAGCGAGACCAGCGAAGTCGAGTATTTGCCCGAGAACGATCCTTCGGGAATTTCGTCGATCATGTTGCCGCGCAGGATGATGTACGCGACGAACGACCCGGTCGTGCCGAGGCATTTGGGGTACTTCGTGAGTTTGTTCGCCGCGAGCGAGAGCTGTTCGATGTTCAGGCCCTTGAAAGAACCGTCCTCTTCGCCCTCGAATCCGTCGATCTCGTTGTAGGAGAAATCGACCTCCGTGATGGTAAACTTGCTTTTGGCCGAGAAGATGTTGGGGAACTTGGTGAACTTGTTGTAAGTCGCCGAGAACCTCTCGATGTCGTCGAGGGAGCAGAAGAGTCCGTTCTCGTCGGTGGGAAGCGACGTGAGTTTGTTGTTGTCGAGGAAGAACTGCACGGGAGCCACCTCGCCCAGCGGGTGGATGGTCTCGATCTGATTCTGGGCCAAGTCCAGCAGACCGATCTTCTTCAGGTTGCTGAACGATTCCGGAACCTCTTTGAGGTTGTTCTGGCGTACGTAGAGAATCTGGAGTTTTTCCTTCGAGGGACCGTTGGCGATGGCGTCCAGACCCTTGTAAACCTCTTCGGCCGACCACTGCGAGTTGTTGGCGATGTTGAGCGAGATCATCTCCGGGAGATTGGCGAGCGCCATCGGGAACTGCTTCATCTTGGGGCAGTTGTACACATCGACGTCGGTCAGCGACTTGAGGTTGGCCAGCTCGTCGGGCAGCGTTTCGATCTCGCCGTTGGCGATGAACAGGTATTCGAGGTTTTCGAGCTTGCCGATGGCCGGGTCGATCGACTCGAGTCCGTTGGTCAGCTTGCCGTGCACCACGTCGTAGGGACGGATGCGGTTCTGAAGTCCTGTTTTACGGTCGATGATCTCGTCCTCGGTGTAATTCTCCTCGTAGAGCGAGATGCCCGGAATGGTCAGGTTGTGCTCCTTGAGCGCACGGGCGATCGGCTCGGAGGTCTGCGTCGGCGTATGGATCAGGCGGAGGAACTCCTTGTTGCGCTCCATACGGGTCCGGTTCCGCTCGCTCAGGCTCTTGTCGGGGGCGATCGAGGGGTCGTATTCAAGCAGGTTGGCGTCGTCGTGCGATCCCAGATAAAGCTCGATCAGCTGCGTGAGCTGGCCGATGGCCGCGGGCAGGTGGCCCCGGAATCCGAAGTCGCTCAGCGTGATTTTCGCCACGCGGCCGTTGGAGTGCACCTCCACGCCGGGCTGGATGCCCCACAGGTCGGGGTCCTTGTTGAAATCCCAGTTGGTGCCTGCGGGGTAGTTCTCGCCGGAGAAATACCAGTTGGGACCGTCGAGCGCCTTCCAGATTTCGTACAGCGCGTAGTAGTCGCGGATATACTCGTCGGCCTCGTAAAGCGTGATGCCGACCTTCGTTTCGGTGATCTTGTTGTCCTCGATGACGAAGTCGAGGTTCTTGGGCCGCTCGTTGGTCTCCAGCAGCAGCTTGTTCGTGTCGTACGTTTCGTACTTCACCATTTTATAGCTGCCGGCCTTGAGCGAGAGCAGCGTGTCGCATTCGAGCGACGAGGTCTGGTAGCCGAACGTGTCGTCGTCCTCGTCGAAGTGGATCGAGAACTTCGTGGGCAGCATCTTGAAAATCGTCTGCTCGTTGGTCGCGGCGTGCCTTACGGTCAGGTCGATGAAAGCGATCTCATCGAAGGTGTACTGCCGGTTGGCCGCACGGGTTACGGGCGTCTCGGTGAAGTCCGAAAGGTCCTTGCGGATGGTGAAGCGCACTTTTCCGCGCGGTTCGACATCGACGGTCAGATCGTGGATCTTCAGGCCGCCGGCCTCGACGACCAGCTGATCGTCGAGGGGCATGCCGTTGTAGATCAGTTCGTCGTTCGCGTCGTAGAGCGAGAAGGTGATGATCCTGTACTGCCCCGTCAGCAGCCGGAGCTTCTCGCTGCGCAGACCGAACTCGGCGCTCTCCTTGTCGGAGGCCGTGAGCGTCAGCGTCTGGGTGACGGTCGTGCCGTTGTAGTCGAGCGACACCTGCACCTTGGCTGCTTCGTAAAGGTAGTCGAGCTGGGGCTTCTGCGCCCGGCTGACGGCGTCGTAGGACGCCTCCTTGTATAATTTGAACTGGACGTATCCGTAGTCGAGATCGCGGTTGTCGATGCCCTCGTCGTCGGAACATCCGCCGATGAGCGCTGCTGCCAGTGCGAGGATCGCCGCTACGGAAATTCTTAAAAGTTTCATATCTAAAAACCTGTTCTGTATATTCTCCATAAATTATAGTCGTATAGAACGGGTCCCCGCCCCTTCGAACGGGGACCTGTCGCTGTGGGTGGTGTTTAGAACGCGGGCATACAGTAAACGATGCACTTCATATTCCAGCTGCTGTCGAAGAACTGTACCATGCCGTACGAAGCCTGTTCAGCCTCCGGTTTGGCCATGGAGATCAGAATCTGCGTGTCGGACATGGGTTCGTAATCGAGCCATTCGACCCCCATCGGCATAATCATAATCAGCTGGTAGGGCGAAACTTCCAGCACGGCGTTCGAAGGTGCGGCCGAGGTGTAGGTCAGCATGTACAGCTGGACTCCCATGGCGAGATTTTCGGTGAACGAACTCAGCAGGTTGCTGTTGCCGCCGGCTATCTCTTGGTAGTTTTCCCGTGTGATCTGGACCAGCGTCGCGCCGTTCACCAAGTCGGGCATGGCGAACTTCACTTCGAAGTCGTCGCCGTCGCCGCCGATCGGGTAATTCTCGTCGTAAATACACTGGATGAGCGCGAACCGGCCGTCGGCGTCGGTGAAGACGGCGAATCCGATGTGGGCGATGCCCTCGTTCGACATCGAGCTGTCGCCGCACTTGTCCTTGGCGGGGTCCATATCGACGATGATGCCTTCTGCGGTCTCGCGTACCGAGAGCCAGCTCTCCCCGCCGCTCATGAGCTGCAGGTCGTAGTCGAAGAAGGCGACGCCGGTATATTCGCGGTCCACGGTCAGCGTCGATTTGGGATCGTTCGACCACTCCTTCGTGTAAATGAGCTTGTATCCGTCCCTGACGCCGAATTCGCCGATGTACCAGTCGTTGGCCGGCAGTTTCTCGAATGCGGCGCCTATTTCGGTCATGCCGGCGGGGTTGTTCGCCGAGATGGAGCCGGGATTGGCCTCCTGATTGATGGTGGTGACGAGATACTGCTTGTATTCGTCGCGGATCTCCGCGTCGATGAGCTGATAGGGATTGGAGATCGTTTCGGCGACCGCCGCGGGTAGTGCCAGCAGGTATGCCTTGCGGGCCTCGCCGCCGTTCTCGGTCACGCCGACGGTGAACTGGCGCGACTGTACGACGTCGCTGCCGGGCGTGCTGTCCCACGGCTCCTCGGTCAGCAGGAGCCATGCCAGATCCTCGGCGTCGGCGCTCAGGTAGGGATCGCCCCACTGATGTTTGACCTCCTCGAAGTGGGAGAATTTCGCGCCGTCGATGCTCTGGACGCGGCCCATCGCGCTGCCCGAAACCCAGTCGCCGTTCATGCTGTTGAAATATTCGGCCTTGGCGTTGAATTTGGTCTCGGCGCTCATGCCGCTGACGGAGAAGATGTCGCGGCAGGCCGGAATCGAGATCGGAATCCCGTAGCTCACTTCGGCGTTGTTCTTGTCGGTGAATACCAGCGTCTCATCGGCGCCGTCGAGCGGGTAGCGCGAAGCGTCGCCCTGCAGGCGCAGTTCGATTTTCGCACCCGGCTCGCCGATGGTTTTCGACGGGACTTCCAGCCACTCGGGCAGCTTGCTGAGCACCCATTCGAAGTTGGCCTCCACGAGGATCGGCATCGAGAATGCCGAATAGCCTTCGGGCCATGTAAGGGTGACGCTTTCGGCGGGATCGGTGTTATAGAGGTAGGCAAGTCCGCTCTCGGTGCCGTCGGAGTTGTATATGAAGTCGCCGTATTCGTCCAGCTGGCAGGTGCGGAGCGTGAAGCCGCGGTCGAGCGTGCCGCGGGTGATCGTGGCGATGACCTTGCTCTGGCCGCCCATCGTCATAGTCACCTCGCAGACGCGGTCGTCGTCGAACTCTTCCAGTTCGGCGGCGGCGATGACGATCCGGGCCGGACCTGCGCCGCCGCGCAGCGTCCAGACTTTCTGTGTTTCGTCCTCGATCCAGAACCATGCGGCGGTCGCGGTCGGGATGCTTACCTCCCAATCCTGATTGGGGTCGATTTCGATCGTATAGGTCTCTCCGGCTCCGATGGTCGGGGAAACCGCTTCGGGGAAGTTGGGGCTGGGGGCTTTGATATCCTTATCCGAATCGGAACACGAAGCGGCCGCCAGACATGCTCCCGCGAGCAGTGACATCACCAAGTGTAAATAGTGCCTTTTCATATTTCTTGTCTTTTTCTGCTTTAATGGATTTAGAGCGTCTGCGGCGTGATGACTCCGCCCGGTTTCATGCCCTCTTCACGCTGGAGCCGGTCGGCCTCTTCGTCGCTGACCCACTCGATGATGTTGTAGAAATGGCCTACCAGACCGACGTTCTCGCCCATATTCTCGACGTGAGCCCTGATCCAGAGCGTGACGTATTTCTGACACGAATTGAAGTAGGAGTCGTAGAGCGGGCTGTTGGTGACCAGAATCTTGTCGTCGCCGTGAATCTGTCCGAAGACCGAACCCTCGTCGGCCAGTATCTGGTTCTCGTCCATGGTCACCGTCGGTTCGGCCGGATCGCTCGGATCAAGGCGGATCGTCACGTCGTAGCCCGAGAAGAGCCAGTCGTGGAGGATGATCATGTTCTCCTCGGTGGGGTGTTTCTCGGTGCGGATGAGCCGCTGGATGCTGGTGTTCTCGATGCCGGGATACTGGTAGAGGAAGAGCGAGGTCACCACGCACCAGCCCGTGAAGTCGTTGACGTCGTACGGGCAGCTCTTCATCATCACGACCTTGGTCCGGTCGTGGTACAGCTCCCAGTTGACCTGCTCGGGCATGACCAGTTTGAGGATGAAGCCCAGCGAGTCGGTCGGTTCGATGTTGTCGTACAGGCCGCGTACCTCTACGTTGGCGGTGCGCTGGCCGGCCTTTATGGTGATGGTGTTCGAACGCAGGGCGTAGTGCAGCCCTTCGATGGCGTTACTGCCCTTGTCGATGATCTCCACGCCGAACGTGCGGTCGTAATCGCACGCGACGGTCGAAGTGACGGGGACCGGGAAGTACTCCTGATCCTGAAGCACCATGTAGGTCGCCGCTGTGTCGGCGAACATGATGAACTCCCGGTCCGAATAGGTCTTGTATTCCTCCTTGCAGCCGGTGAAGAGGGCTGCGAGGAATCCCGTTGCAAATAAAACCGTGATAATTTGTTTCATTGTCTATGATCTGTTCGTTGTTGCTATCGGTTGCTTTCGTTGGGCTGAATCTCCGAGCCGGGAGACTCCAGTTCGTGCTGGGGAATCGGCCATACGAAGAGCGGATTGTCCGGCGTGATCTTGAGCGAGCTGCCCTCGGGCTGCGAGCACGACTGCGGCGTGCGGCGGATGCTGTAGCCGTCGTTCAGGTCGGCGTACTCCTTGCCCCAGCGCTTGAGGTCGTGCAGGCGGAAGCCTTCCATGTAGAGTTCGCGCACACGCTCGTTGGAGATGGTCTGGAGCCAGTTGTTCTCCGAGACGTTCAGCGTGCCGCCCGTCGCGTAGCGCATTTTGCGCAGCGCCGTGAGGTCGCTGCCGGCCTTCGAGAAGTCGTTCTTGCGGCAGTAGGCTTCGGCGCGGATCAGGTACTGCTCGGCCAGCCGGAACGGTTTGGGCATCGAGACGTGGAAGATCATTTTGTTGATGAAGTTGCGGTTGCCGTAATATTTCACCAGCAGCGGCCACTCCAGTCCGTTGGTGTAGCCGATCGTGATGCCTGCCTCCTTGCCGGCGAAGTAACCCGAATAACGCAGGTCGGCTCCGTCGTACAGGTTCAGCGCCGCGGTCGCCGGTACGTAGTCGGGGTAGAAGTAGGTGAGGTCGTTGGTGAAGTTCAGGAACACCGATCCGAGCGAACCGCCGTAGGAGGTGTCCGTGAACCCGATGCGCCAGATGATCTCGTAGCTCAGGTCGTAGGCCCACATGTAGTCGAAGAAGGTGTAGTCGGCGTCGTAGTTGGTCTTGGCGTCGGCCAGCTCGAAGGTGGTCTTCTTCTCGTCGATCAGGATGCTCGCGTATTCGATGGCGGTGTCCCAGTCCTGCATGTAGAGGGCCACGCGGGCGTGCAGCGCCTGAGCGGCCGCGGAGGTGATGTATTCGTTGCTGTAGGCGTCCTCGTCCTTGTCGAGACGCTTTTCGGCTTCCTCCAGATCGTCGAGCACGAACCTGTAGGAGTCGTACAGCGACGCGCGGCGGATCGGCTCCGGCGTGGAGTATTTGGTGCGGATCACTACGCCCAGCTCCGACTGTGCGGTGGCGGGATCGTAGGCCTTGCAGTAGTTCTTCAACAGCTCCGAATAGCAGAGCGCGCGGATGGCGTAGACCTCGCCGGTGTACTCTTCGAGGTCTTCGAGGTTGTCGTCGCTGATCTCGTTCCGCATCACTTCGTCGATGCGTTCGAGGAAGAAGTTGCAGCGGCTGATGACGGTATAGAGGTCGGCGTAGACGCCTTCGAGGTCGAGGTCGGTCGAGCGGACGTCCCAGCGCCAGAAGTTGCCGAACTGGTTGCTGTTGCCCTCGACGGCATAGACGAGGTCGGCCTGAATGTCGGGCAGAAGCGTGAGCCGTCCGCTGAAAAGCGAGCTGCTCTTGAAGGTGGCGTAGATGCCCGTGAGGGTCTGCTCGGCATCCGCGAAGGTTTTCATGGCATCCTTTTCGGGGATGGCGGATTCGGGGTATTTGTCCAGACACGAAGTGGCGAGGACAAGTACCGCAAGGGCGGAAAGGTAGAATTTTATATTGCGTAACATGTTCATAGTCCCGTTTTAGAATGTTAAGTCGAGTCCGAAGGTGAATTGCCGGGCCATAGGATACTGCGCTTGGTACATGTTGGAGTTACCCTCGGGGTCGAGTCCCGTGAATTTGGTGAACGTAAACAGGTTCTGGGCCTGCGCATAAATCCGGGCGCCTCCGATGAACCGGGTTTTGCGCAGCCACTCCTGCGGGAAGGTGTAGCTCAGCATGAGGTTCTTCAGGCGCAGGAACGAAGCGTCCTCCAGCAGGCGGTCGTCGAACTCGGTGTAGACGCCGTGGCGGGGAATGTCGGTGATGTCGCCCGGTTTCTTCCAGCGGTCGAGCAGGCGTTTGGACTGGTTGTAGGAGACGAAGCGGCCGTTCGACTCGTCGAAGTAGCGGTCGTTGTTGATCATCCAGCGGTCGGCCACCCACGAGAACTGCGCCGAGAGCGAAAGTCCTTTCCATGTCAGCGTCGTGCCGAAGCCGCCCTGCCACGGAGCGAAGAAGCTCTTGCCGGTCAGTACCTTGTCTTCATCGCGGAGCTCGGTGGTCAGCTCTCCCTCCTTGGTGTACCACAGGGCGTCGCCGTTGGCGGGATTGACGCCGGCGAAGCGGTTGATGTAGAATTCGCCCACGGGGTGTCCCACGACCAGTTTGATGTTGGTGCTGGACATTTCGTATTCGGTCACGCCGTTATAGAGTTCGGTGATTTTGTTCTTGTTGTAGGAAACGTTGGCATTTACGCTCCACAGGAAGTCCTTGCTTGCGACGACGGCGCCCGACAGGCTCAGTTCGACGCCGCGGTTGACCATGCCGCCCACATTGCTCCAATGGTAGCCGTAGCCCTTGTCGGCATAGGATTCGGGGACTTCCATGAGCATATTGGTCGTCTTCTTGTTGTAGAGTTCGACGTCCAGATTGAGCCGGTTCCAGAAGCCCAGATGCAGGGCCACGTTGGTCGTCCAGAGCTTCTCCCAGTTCAGCTCCTCGTTGCCCGGCTGGGTGGGGGCGATGCCGGCGTTGCCGAAATAGTTCTGACCGCCGGTCACCAGTGCGAGGTGTTCGTAGTTGGGGATCTCCGAGTTGCCCGATGTACCGGTGCTGACGGCGACCTGCGCCAGCGTCAGCCAGCGGCGGGTGTTCTCCATGAATTTCTCGTTGCGCAGGTTCCACATCAGGCCCACGGACCAGAAGCCGGCCCAGCGGTTCGAGGCGCCGAAGCGCGAGGAGCCGTCGGTACGCAGCGAGAAGTCGGCGTAGTAACGGTCCGAGTAGCTGTACTCGGCGCGTCCGAAGAAGGAGAGGTAGGCGTAGTTGTCGTCGGTGGTGTCGCTCCATCCTGAGGCGCGCGGGGCCGACGAGATATTTACCAGTTTATCGTTGTTCTGATCCTTGGTCTGCAGCGCGAAGTCCTCGTACCGGTAATCGATGCCCTCCTGTCCTGCCAGAAAGGTGAACATGTGTTTGTTGTCGATGTCGAACCGGTAGGTAACCGTATTGGTGACCGAGAGGCTCATCCCGTCGGAGGTGTTGCGCTGCACCGTACCCAGACCGAGGTTGGGGGCGTAGCTCGGATAGGAGACGCCGCGTCCGGTCGAGTGCGAATAATCGACGCCGAACTGGGAGCGGAGCGTGAGTCCTTCGATCGGGGTCGCTTCGGCGAAGATCGTGGACATAATCTTGTACTTCTTGTAAGATACCGGATTGTTCTTGAGCCATTCGAGCGGATTCTGACCCTCGCCTTTCCAACTGCCGTCGTTGATCGACGCCAGCGAGCCGTCGGCGCGGTGCGGATTCCAGTAGGGAAGCATGAAGCGTGCGGCCGAGATCGGCGTGGTCAGGGTGTATACCCCGTCGTCGGCCATCTCGATGGTCTGGTAGTTCATCATCGTATTGGTACCGAGCTTGAGCCACTTGGCGGCCTGCTGCTCGACGTTGGTGCGGACCGAGTAACGCTCGAACGACGAGCCTACGGCCGTACCGTCCTGACTGTAATAGCCGCCCGAAATGTAGTAGTTGGTCTTTTCGCCGGCGCCCGAAACCGAAAGTTCGTAATTCTGGAGCAGTGCGGCGTTGCTGAACACCTCGTCGAGCCAGTTTACGTCGGTTTTGCCCAGCACGTTGTAATTCTTGCCGTCGGTCAGCCCCAGCTCCTTTTCATACTGGATGCGCTCCGAGGTGTTCATCAGATCCCAGTTGCCGTAGGCGATCTGTGAAAAACCGAGCTGCATGCGGTAGTTGATCTTCGCGCGGTCGGCCATGCGGCCGCGTTTGGTCGTGATGACGATCACGCCGTTGGCCGCGCGCGCACCGTATATGGAGGTGGACGAAGCGTCTTTCAGCACCGAGTAGCTCTCGATGTCGGAGGGATTGATGGTGTTGAAGTCTCTGCTCGAAATGGCGACGCCGTCCAGAATGTAGAGCGGCGCGGTGCCGGAGTTGATCGAGTTGGTACCGCGGATGGCCATGCTTGCGGCTGCGCTCGGCTCACCGCTGTTGGAAAGTACCGTGAGGCCCGGAACCTGACCCTGAAGGGCCTGATCGAAGGCCGCCGTCGGAGTGTCCTCGATTTTTTCGCCTTTGACGGTCGATACCGAACCGGCGATGGTGCCCTTCTTACGGACGCCGTAGGCGATCACCACCACGTCGTCGAGCGTCTGCGAATCGCTCTGCAGCGCGACGTTGTAGGTGACGGAGCTTTGGCCCGCGGGAACCACGAATTCGACCGGTTTGTAACCGATGTACTGGTAGGTAAGCGTGGTCCCTGCCGCGACGGTTATCCGATAGGTGCCGTCGGCGAGTGTGCTCACTCCGCTCGTGGCTCCGGAAATCACGTTGACCCCGATCAGGGGTTGCTTGTCATCCGCCGAAGTGACGATGCCACTGACGGTCACGTTTCCCCCCCCCTGCGCCATAGATACGGCCGGCAGGATGCAAAGGAAAAGTGCAAGAATGTTGAGTAGAAGTTTCGTTTTTTGCATAAGTGGATGATACTTTCTTACGCGACAAAGGAAAATAATTAAAATGAATTTGCCAAATATTCAAAATAGATGAAATGTAAGCCGGGGTGCCGTAAAAAGCCTGTTTCGGTACTCTGTTCCGTGTGTTTTCGTGGTGTATTCGGTTCTTAATTAAGAACTTAAGGTTTTATTTCGATTTGTTGTGATTGGGTTGAAT
>JAJPZH010000163.1 GCA_021204515.1 Alistipes sp.
ATCGCCCAGTTTGCGGGCGCGGCGCAGGTCCACCGGGCGGCGGAAGACATAAACCGGAAGGATATGCACCAACGGCACCGAGTCGCCCTTTTCCACGCTCCACTCCTGATGCCAGAAGCCGCGGCCTCCCTGCGCCTGCGCTCCGGGGAGTGCGGCAGCCAGCGTTATCAGAAGCAGAAGCCACTTTTTCATGTCCGTAAAAAATTGTTATCTTTGTACTCGGATAAACTTTTGCCCGGACAGTCCGTGCCCCGGCGGTAGAGGAATGTGTCGCCGCGTCTGCGCTGCACTGCCTTTGCCTGAGAGATTTCGGCGCAGGCCGGCTGCGTCTCCGCATGACGCCGGAATCCTGTGTCGCCCGGCCTACTGTCTTTGCAAAAGTAATTATTTATTCGGTTAAACGTCATACGCAATAACAATATTATGCTTGAAAAAGGCTTGTCGGCTCAGAGCCGAACTACCGTAACAAACGAAAATACCGCTGTCGCGATGGGATCGGGCGACCTGCCCGTGTTCGCTACGCCTTCGATGGTGGCGCTGATGGAAAACGCCGCCATGACGGCCGCAGCGGCCGTGTTGCCCGATGGCTCGACGACCGTGGGGGCAGAGATGAACGTCACCCATATCAAACCTTCGGGGCTGGGCGCCGAAATTACCGCTACTGCCGTACTGACCGAGGTCGATGGGCGCAGGCTGACTTTCAACGTCGGTGCGCGCGACGCCGAAGGGATGATCGGCGAGGGGGTGCATATCCGCTATGTCGTGGACCGCGAGAAGTTCATGGCCAAGCTGCACTGACCGTTACCGTCATTCGTACGACGTATTTCCCGACAGCGGCCGCACCCAGCCTTTCGGGAGCGGTGCGACCTGCATTTATCCCTACCGCGATCTGATGATCCGCAACGACACGCAGACGGCTTTCCGCCTGCATGTCACCGTGGGCGGGGAGTTCCTCGAAGGGGAACGGCGGGCCGACCGGCGGCCGGCCGATAATTAGCGGACCGGATAAAAAAAGAGCGCAGGGAAAATTCTCCACGCTCTTTTTCGTATGCTCCGCTCCGGTCAGAGTCCGATCAGCAGGTGTTCGAGCAGGATAACCAAGATGCCCGAAAGATAGCCGATGAACGCAAGGAGGGTAATTTTCTTGAAATACCATGCGAAGTTGATCTTTTCGAGACCCATCGCCACGACGCCCGCCGCCGAACCGATAATCAGCAGACTGCCGCCTACGCCTGCGCAGTAGGTCAGCAGATGCCAGAACAGCCCGTCCTGCACGAACGACTGCATGTAGGCCGGATCGGCACTCGCCGCAACCGCCGCGGCGTCCATGACCGGGTACATGCCCATACATGCGGCCACCAGCGGCACGTTGTCGACCACCGACGAAAGTACGCCGATGACGCCTGCGATCGTGAAGACCTCGTGTACCTGTTTGTCGAGCCATGTCACCACGTCGGTCAGCACACCTGCACTTTGCAGCGCGGCCACTGACATCAGAATACCGAGGAAGAAGAGGATCGTCGGCATGTCGATATGCTTGAGCACCTTCGACACACGGCATTTGATCGACTCCTCGATGCCGCGTTTGCGGTCGTAGATGATCTCCGTCAGCACCCACATCACGCCCAGCGAAACCATCATGCCCATATAGGGCGGCAGGTGGGTGATACTCTTGAATACGGGTACGAACAGCAGGCTGAGAACGCCTGTAATGAGGATGAACTTGCTCAGCCGCGGTCCTACGCCCTTGGGCAGCTCCGCTTCGAAAGCGCTTTCGTCCACGGGTGCCGCGTCCTCGTTACCCACGTAGCGCGTTGCGATCGCCGTCGGGATAATTACCGATACGATACACGGCACGAAGAGTGTTCCCATCAGGGCTGCCGCGGTGACGTTGCCGCGCATCCAGAGCATGATCGTCGTCACGTCGCCGATGGGCGACCATGCGCCGCCACTGTTGGCCGCGATGACGATCAGACTGGCGAAAATCCAACGTTCCTTCTGATCTGCAATGATTCGCCGCAGCAGCATTACCATAATGATCGTCGTGGTCATGTTGTCCAGCGCCGCCGACATGAAAAACGTGATGAAGGCCAGCAGCCACATCAGTTTGTGCTTGTTGCGGGTGGTAATGTGGTCGGTGATGACGTTGAAACCGCCGTGCGTGTCGATCAGATCGACGATGGTCATGGCTCCGATCAGGAAAACCAAGATTTCGCACGTGTCGCCCAGATGATCGATCATCTCGTGGCTGATGTTGTCGTCGTGTCCCCACAGACTGAAAACCGTCCATATCGCACCGCACATCAGCAGGGCGATAGCCGATTTGTCCACCTTTACTTTGTGCTCCAGCGCGATGAACGTGTAACCCACCACGAAGAGCAGAATCATTGTCAGAATCATGCTTTATCTGTTAAAAATCGTATTCTCCGGCGCGGAAGACCTTGATCTCCCCGGTCGGCTGCCGGTTCATCAGCACTTGTGCCGCGATCAGCGAGCCGCTGTCCGTACGGTAGCAGATCACCTGAGCCGCGGGCTGATAGCTGCGGGGCAGCTTCTGCAGTACTGTGAAGTTGCCGCATTCGATCGCCGACTGCACTTTCGGCAGGTCCTGCGCTTCGAACGAATACTCCGAGCAGTAGAGCCGCTCACGGCTCTGTTTATCGACCGGAGCCGACGAGTCGCCGAACAGCCGGTAGCAGATCATCACGATACCCGTGCAGAGGATGCAGGAGCTGATGAAGAGGTTCCACTGCGACAGCATGTCGCTCTGCGTAAAGAGACTGACATGTGAGTTGGCCCACAGCAGGGCGATGCTTCCAGCCGTCAGTACAATACCTAATAACGGGTTGTAGCGACGGCACATAATTTCAGGCGATGCGGAGTAAATCGCATCATCGATCGTATTTTTCATTGATGAGGTTTCTGTTTAGTGAAAGATTCGTGAATGGATTGAAACCGCATGCTCCGGCATGCGGTCCGGACGGGAATCTTCCGCTAAATGATAATCCTCCTCAGATAATAGATATACCGATCGGCAGTACGTATGCTGGGCGGGCGGACACTGCATTTCCCGACGGCCGGTGCGGCCGGGTGCGGATTGCCTGCATTCGCGTAGCCGCGCGTAGCTGCTACGATGAAATTTCCCGCCAAACGGACGCCTCTTCCGGAACTCTGTTCTGCTCCGGAAAGCTGGGTACAGCCCGGGCAGGCGGTAGCCAGCAGGGGAGCGTTGTCGGTCTCGAAACGTTTGTTGTCGGCCTGTGAGAGAACGGCGGCGGTGATTTCGGTCCGGAGCGGACGGGGATGCCTCTCCCCGGCGGCGTTTACCGTCGCTGCCGCCCAGCACAAAGCCAATATCATCAACCACTGTTTCATCTCTACAAAAATAATAAAATTATACCGAGTATGCACCCTGTTTCGCGGTATTTTTCACTTTCGGAATTGTATTTTGCGAAAATTTGCTTATCTTTGTGCCGCTTTCGAGCAACGGATTGAGCTGTGGTGTAATGGTAACACAGCAGATTTTGGTTCTGTCGTTCCAGGTTCGAGTCCTGGCAGCTCAACTCACAAAAGGGAGACTTCGATAGTCTCCCTTTTTGTGTCGTTCCATTGCGGCGCGGTCGTCTGGGCGTATCCGGCACCGGGGGCGGAGGTGTTCCGGTGCTATTTCCCGGACTTTTCCGATGCCGGTTTTTCGTCGTCCGCTGCATTTCCGCACTGCGTCGCATTATCGAGCATGCCGGTCAGCAGATCCATCGTTTCCATGTTTTCCGCTTCTGCGGTGTTGGTTTTGTCGGTTTTCTTTGCGTCCATGACTGAGTAATTTAAGGTTAGCGGATTTTCTTGTGCGATATGGCGGCGGCGATCCACAGCAGGACCACGGCGCCGATGACCGAAGTCGCCAGACTGCCGAGCGTGCCTACCGGCGCCAGCCCGAAGAGCGAGAAGAGCCAGCCGCCCAGTACGCCGCCGATAAGTCCGACGATGAGTTGATGATGAGTCCGGAGCCGTTGCCCTTGACGATGAGGTTGGCGATCCATCCGGATGCCAGACCGAGCAGGAGATACCAGAGAAAGTACATAGATTTTCGGTTTTGATCTTATGACGGATTGTGTGCAAAATCCGTTCCTGAACGTACTGGCCGGATGTTAAAGCGCCTGTTTCAAGGCTTTTGCCAACTGATCGGGACATGAAGTGCCTTTGCCGCGGCAGTCGATGCCTTCGAGCCGTGAGATGGCCTCTGCGGCCTTCATGCCGCGTACGAGTGCGGCGACGCCCTGCGTATTTCCGGAACAGCCGCCCGTGAAGATTACGCTGCGGATGACGCCGTCTTCCAGTTCGATGTCGATTTGCCGGGAGCAGGTCCCGAGGGTGGGGTAGGATATGTGCTGGGTCATGACTGTCCGATATGAAAATCCGACTGCAAATATAGCAATAAAGGGCAAACCGTGAAATCTTTTATAAAATGTTGAAAACTTCCGCCGCCGAAATTTTGACGGCAGCATAAATTTGGGGAGATTTGTGACCGCAAAGGTTTTCCCCGGTCCTTCCGGACGGGGATAAAAGGGAATCGGGTGCAACTCCCGGACAGTTCCCGCTGCTGTAAGCGCTTCACATTCCGGACATTCTGTATGCCACTGCCCTCGGGCGGGAAGGCGTCCGCGAACGGCGCGAGTCAGAAGACCTGCCTTTGCGCATGCAATGGACGGACCTGCGGGAAACGGGACCTGTTGTGAAACGATTTATTCAATATACAATGGACTACGCACAGATTTCCATCATCAAACGTGATGGTAAAACAGAGCCTTTCTCTCTGGAGAAAATTGTCCGCGCTATTACGAAGGCTTATCGCGCGGGCGGAATTACGGACGAAGAACACTCCGCCGAAGTGCTTGCCGACGATGTCGCGGCGGCTATTACGAAAAATGAAATTTCGGTCGAGGAGATTCAGGATATGGTCGAGGAACGGCTGATGAAACGCAATCCCTCGATCGCCAAGCGCTATATAATATATAGGGAGTGGCGAAACGTCGAACGTGACCGCCGTTCGTCGATCAAGGGCGTCATGGACGGAATCGTGACCGTCGAGAAGAACGATATCAACCTCTCGAACGCCAATATGTCGTCGCATACGCCTGCGGGCCAGATGATGACCTTCGCTTCGGAGATCACGAAGGATTACGCCCTCAAATACCTCGTCGGCGTGCGTCACGGCCGCGCCCACCGCGAAGGTGATATCCATATTCACGATCTGGATTACTATCCGACCAAGACCACGACCTGCATCCAGTACGATCTGGGTGATATTTACGAACGGGGCTTCGCCACCAAAAACGGTTCGGTGCGCACTCCGCAGTCGATTCAGAGTTATGCGACGCTGGCGACGATCGTTTTCCAGACCAATCAGAACGAGCAGCACGGCGGACAGTCCATCCCGGCGTTGGACCATTTTATGGCGCCGGGCGTGCTGAAAACCTTCCGGAAACATCTGATCGATACGACGCTCTTTCTGTGCGGCGTGAAGGGGTTGAAGGTGCTGGACCGGGCGCAGGCAAAGGAGCTGGTCGCTGCGGCCGTACCGACCATCGAGCAGAGCGACGAACGTATCGGCGCGCTGGTGTCGGCATTCGGCGGAGCCGGCGTCGAACTGGCGGCCGAGGACGTGCGCCGCGTGTGGACGCAGGCTTACGACACGACGCGCAAGGAGACGCATCAGGCTATGGAGGGTTTTATCCACAACCTCAATACGATGCACTCGCGCGGCGGCAATCAGGTGGTTTTCAGCTCGGTGAATTACGGTACTGACTATTCGCCCGAGGGCCGCATGGTCATTCGCGAACTGCTTTCGGCTACGGTCGAGGGACTGGGGCACGGTGAAGTGCCAGTTTTCCCGATTCAGATTTTCAAGGTCAAGGAGGGGATTTCGTGGTGTGAGGAAGATTACAATGCCGCGGTCCGGGATTTCGACAAGGCGTTGGCCGGGGAGCTGAAATTCAAAACCCCGAATTTCGATCTGCTGATCGAAGCGTGCCGCACGACCTCGGTCGCGCTGTTCCCCAACTTCATGTTCCTCGACGCGCCGTTCAACCGTCACGAGAAATGGCGCATCGACGACCCGGACCGTTTCCGTTACGAGGTGGCGACGATGGGGTGCCGCACGCGCGTATTCGAAGACCTGCACGGCGAGAAAAGCTCGTGGGGCCGCGGCAATCTGTCGTTTACGTCGATGAACCTGCCGCGTCTGGCTATCGAAGCGATGAACGAAGCTTCGGATATGATTCCCGACGGCAACAAACACGCCATCCGCAAGGAGGCCCGCGCCATCTTCCTCGAATCGGTGCATAAAACCGCGTCGATGATTGCCGAACAGCTCTACGAACGCTACCAGTTCCAGCGCACGGCCCTCGCGCGGCAGTTCCCCTTTATGATGTCGAACGATGTCTGGAAAGGCGGTGCAGCTTTACAGCCCAACGATCCGGTGGGCGACGTGCTGAAGCACGGGACGCTCGGCATCGGCTTTATCGGCGGCCATAACGCGATGGCGGCGATTTACGGCGAGGGGCATGCCCGTTCGCAGGAGGCGTGGCAGACGCTTTACGACGCCGTATCGGAGATGAACCGCGTCGTGGAGGAGTACAAGGCCAAGTACGGTCTGAACTATTCGGTGCTGGCGACTCCGGCCGAAGGGCTGAGCGGACGTTTTACACGTATGGACCGGAAGCGTTACGGCATCATTCCCGGCGTTACGGACCGTGACTATTACGTCAATTCGTTCCATATCGACGTGCAGGAGCCGGTGACCATCGTCGAGAAGATCCGTCTCGAAGCACCGTTCCACGCCGTTACGCGCGGCGGACATATTACCTATGTCGAGCTGGACGGCGAAGCGAAGAAGAATCCCGTGGCGATACTCAAGATCGTGAAGGTCATGCAGGACGAGGGCATCGGTTACGGCTCGATCAACCATCCGATCGACAACTGCCGCAAATGCGGTTACAAGGGCGTGATTTATTCGAAATGTCCGGTGTGCGGGTCGGAGAACATCTCGCGCATGCGCCGCATTACGGGCTATCTGACGGGCAGTCTCGAATCGTGGAATTCGGCCAAGCAGGCCGAAGAGCGCGACCGTGTGAAACACAATTAGCAGGACCGTTATGTCGTACCGATCCATCGGACCGTTCCGTGAGGTCTGCAACATCTGCTATACCTGTGTCGCCCCCGATGTCCGTGATCCGCGTCCTGAGACCGTAACCGCCGGTTCCGTCAATTTCCGGCTCTCTGTTTCGGCGGGGGCTTTTCTCCGGTTGCGATCATGGAGAAGCTGAATCCGGAAGGGCGACAGCTCCGGGTCATAGGCATTTACCCGGAAACCATCTCCGACGGTTACGGACTGCGTTATGCCGTCTATTTCGCCGGTTGCGAACACCGCTGTCCGGGATGTCACAATCCGCAGAGTCATGATCCCTCGCAGGGAGAACCGCTTACGGAGGAGTATTTCGGCCGTATCTGCGACGCCGTGAACCGGAATCCGATCCTCGACGGCGTGACCCTCAGCGGCGGTGATCCGCTGCTGTTTCCGGCGGCGATGTGCAAATTCCTGCGCCGCCTGAAAGAGCGTACGGGGCAGAACGTTTGGTGTTATACGGGATATACGCTGGAAGAGTGTATGGCCGACCCTGCGCGGCGCGAGTGCCTGCGCTATATCGACACGCTGGTCGAAGGGCGTTTCGTCGCTGCGCTGCGCGATCCGTCGCTGCTGTTCAGAGGGAGTTCCAACCAGCGGATCGTCGATGTCGCCGCGCTACGCCTTTTTGTGTGACGGGCATAAAAAAACATTGCCGAAAAGGGGGTAATCTGTAAGAGGCGCTTAAAAAATTCCCCCCCCCTCGACAATGTTGTTGGGATTGTGCCCGGATTACTCCGGTTACGGGGACAAATATAGGGATAAATTCCTAACGGACAAACAAAAAAGCTGCAAAATTTTGCAGCTTTTTTGTTTTTTCGGGTCGTATTTTACTGACGCTGGAGGTCACTGTTGTCGGCTACGACCATGTTCTTGTCGATGCGCAGCGTTACGTTGCCGTCCACTTCGATCAGCAGGGTGGTCTCCTTGATCTCCTTTACCGTACCGTAGATACCGCCGGCTGTGACGATCTTGTCGCCCTTTTTCAGACCTTCGCGGAATGCCTGCATCTGCTTGCGGCGCTTGGCTTCGGGACGCCACATGAAAGGCCATAAAACCAGCACCATGAGGCCGATCATAATGATAAAACTGTACTGCTGCATGAAACCCGGCTGGGGTTCTACGGGCGGCACTTGAAGAAAATTGATCATACGTCGTTATGTTTTAGTGTTTAATTTCTGTAACGGGACAAATATACGAAATATTGTCGAATACGCAACTATTTATTCCACTTCGGCTTCGATAAACAGCCGGAGGGGACGATGTGCTCCGGCGAACGAGACGTCGAGCGTCTTGAGCTGCCAGCCCCATTCGCCCCGGGCATCGAAGGTGAGCGTCACCTGTTGCGCATCGCCGGCGTTAATCGGTTGACTGTCATATTCGAGCGTCGTGCACCCGCAGCTGCGGTCGTATTTGGCGATGACGAGCGGTTTGGCCGTCTCGTTGGCCAGCCACAGACGCAGCTGGGCGATTTCGCCCGAATGCAGGCGTCCGAAACGTACGGTGTCCGTACCTCCCGTGTCGAGAATCGTGTCCGTGAGAGTGATAATCCGGCCTTTGCGTTCGGTCTTGGCCTGCCGTGCGCCGCACGCCGCGAGCGCCGCGGCCAACAACAGCATTAGACAGGTGCGCAGCATCGCGGACGTCAGATCAGGCCGCGGCCCGCTTTCTTGATGCGGCCTTCGGCGGTGAGCGAATCGACGATCTTGTCCAGCACGCCGTTGATGAAGGTGCTGCTGCCGGGCGTCGAGTAGTATTTCGAGATTTCGATGTACTCGTCGAGCGTTATCTTGATCGGAATCGACGGAAATGAGGTCAGCTCGGCCATCGCCGTGCCGATAATGAGGTTGTCCATGAAGACGATGCGCTCCACGTCCCAGTTGGCGGTGAATTTTTCGATATAATCCTGATAGGAGTCGTAATTGACGAGCGACTTTTCGAACAGTGTCCGGACGAATTCGGGGTCCTCGTCGCTCTTGAATTTCGAAGGGACTTTCAGTTCCGTGTGCGTCGGGCGCAGGTTCGAGAGCGAACGCAGGATCATCATTACGATATAGGACAGGTCGTCGCTCCAGAGGATCGACATCTCCTCCAGCACGTTGTCCAGCGGTTCGCAGCTCTGAAGCTCCTTGAAGAAGTCTTCGAGCAGTTTGCGGTCGTCGGCGAACGAACGCTCCGGACGCGCCATGTAATCCTTGAAATAGTCGCTTTCGGTCAGCTGCGTGTAGAGCGTGCGGATCAACTCCGGATGCCGCGCCCAGTTCAGCTTGCGGGCCGCTGCGTAGTCGTTCACCGCGTCGCTGTTGGCGATTACGCGGATGATCTGGTTGTCGATGAATTTGGTGTTGGGGTTGAGGTCTTCGTGTGTCGGCAGTTTTTTCTGCTTGGCCAGCTCCTGACGCTGCTCGGCGTAACGCGCGAGTTCCACGGGCAGGATCAGTATCTGGAAGTAGAGGTCGTAAGCCTTATCGACGGACGTCATCAGCGTTTTCTCGGACGCAATCATGTTGTCTGCACCCGATTTGAGGTGCGCGAACAGCGCCTTGACGACCTTAATACGAAGTAATCTTCTGCTCAACATATCGTTTAGAACGGTTTTAACGGCCGCAAAGATAGAAAAATTTTCCGTAAAGAAAGAATTATTGCCTATCTTTGCGGTCGTATGGAGCAATTGGAAGAAAAAGAGATCATACCGTACGACGTCATCGTCGTCGGTGCGGGAGCTGCGGGCATGATGGCCGCAGGAACCGCGGCATGCAACGGCAAACGTGTGCTGCTCATCGAGAAGATGGAGAAATCGGGCCGCAAGGTCCGCATCACGGGCAAAGGCCGCTGCAACGTCACCAACGCCCGGCCTGCCGAGGAATTCGCCTCTCAGGTCCGGACCAATGCGGAGTTTTTCGCGCCGGCCTTCGCCGGGTTCAACAACCGCGCCGCCATCCGCTTCTTCGAGAAGGCTGGCGTGAAGCTCGAAATCGAGCGCGGCGAACGGGTATTTCCCAAAAGCGGCAAGGCGTGGGACATCGCCACCGCCTTGTTGGAATATTGCTTCGAAAACGGTGTCAAAATCCTCTACAATACGCGCGTCACCGGGATTATGACCTTGGGCAGCAAAGTCTTCGGCGTACGCTACATCAATAAGCGCGGCTTCGAACGCAAGGAGGAGTGTCCGAACGTCATCCTTGCCACGGGAGGTCTTTCCTATCCTGCGACGGGTTCCACGGGCGACGGCTATGCTTTCGCATCCGATCTGGGGCACTCCGTTGAACCGGTGCGTCCTTCGCTGACGCCGCTCGTCTCGTCGCACCCGCAGATCAAGTACCTCGATGGATTGCTGCTGCGCAACGTCCGGGCGACACTGTGGATCGACGACGAGCCTGTGCGCGAGGAGTTCGGCGAACTGGGATTCTCGCAGCGCGGCATCGAGGGTGCCGTGGCGCTGCGTATGAGCCGCGACGCGGTGGATGCGCTGATCGACCGGCGGCGCGTGAAACTGGTCGTGGACCTCAAACCCGCCCTTACCGAAGAGGTTCTGCGCGAACGTATCGCACGTGAGATCGCCGATATGGAGCCGAACGAGTTTTTCACCGAACTGCTGCGTAAGCTGGTTCCGAAGCCGCTCGTGTTGACTCTTGTGCATGAAATGGACGTCAACGGCAAGAATTACGTCAGCAAAATCACCGAAGAGCAGATCGGCCGCCTGATAAAGACGCTCAAGGGATTCACCTTCCCGCTTACGGATTATGCACCGTTCGAATACGCCGTCGTGACGGCCGGCGGCGTCTGCTGCGACGAGGTGAACCCCTATACGATGGAGTCGAAGAAGGTTAGAGGGCTTTATTTTGCGGGCGAGGTGCTTGATCTCGACGCCAATACCGGAGGATACAACCTGCAGATCGCCTTTTCGACGGGCCGTCTGGCGGGCATGCTGAAAAAGTAGGGGAGATGAGGATCGGCGGCCGCAATATCGGACTGGGATTTTACGGGCGGATTGCAGAACTGCGCAACCGACTGGTCCGCGCCCGTTATTTCCGCGGACACGGAGTCCATTCGCCGTTCGTATATAATATTGTGCGGGATGTCTTCATGCGCGACGAGTTACTGCCGGGCGACCGGCAACTGTACCGGGCGTTGCGCGGAGCCGGAGTGTCGGAGCGCCGGGCTATACAACTGCAAAATACGGCGATCCATTGCGGTTACAGTACGTTTGGCCTGAATCGTGCGGATGCCGAATTCTGTATCCTGACGCGGGACCTGTCCCGTACGGAGACGCTGGCGCTGGTGGCCGCTGCGGGCGAAGCGGGGCATACCGTCGCCCTGATGTCGCCCTACGAGGGGCAGGAACGTCAGATGCTGTGCCGTCAGATCGTGGCGGCGCACCGCTCGACGACGGTGGATAATAGGGGATACCTGCTGATTTTTAACAATAATTTGCCGAAACAACATTCCCGGATATGAAAATATACACCAAAACGGGCGACAGGGGGACCACGTCTCTGGTCGGCGGCGAGCGGATTTTCAAGACCGACGAACGGGTCGAAGCGTACGGCTCGGTAGATGAATTGGCGGCCTTTACGGCGTTGTTGTGCGACAATATGCGCTCCGATGCCGCACTGACACCGTATGTGGACGAGCTGAACCGCATTCTTTCGCGGCTGATGACCGTCGAGGCCCTGCTGGCCCGCGGGAAATCGGGCTGCGAGAAAGTGGCTCCGCTGGCGCCCGAAGCCGTGACGTGGCTCGAAGGGCGGATCGACGCTTTACAGGCGGCCGTACCGCCGATCGACAAGTTTACGATTCCGGGCGGCAACGCCGTCGTTTCGATGTGCCATGTCTGCCGCACGGTCTGCCGCCGTGCCGAACGTGCCGCACTGCGCGCCGATCAGAAATACGGCACGGATGCCGGGGCGCTGATGTTCCTGAACCGGCTTTCGGATTACTATTATGCGCTCGGACGTATGCTTACGGTGCATTACGAGGTCGATGAAACCTTGTGGATTCCGTAATTTGATGATTTAAAGCATGTTCATCGTATGCTGACGATGTTTTCTCGTTTTTTCTTTGTTTTTCTCGTTTTTTTTATACTTTTGCAAATCAGTGATGGCGGAACAGTCGCTTTTAATTTTAGCTAATCCGCTGATATTTGGGAATTTAAAACATTGAAATTATGTACTGGACACTTGAATTGGCATCGAAACTCGAAGATGCTCCATGGCCTGCCACGAAAGACGAACTGATCGACTATGCAGTACGTTCGGGCGCTCCTCTTGAAGTGCTTGAAAATCTGCAAGAAATAGAAGACGAAGGCGAGATATACGAATCTATCGAAGATATCTGGCCCGATTACCCCTCGAAAGACGACTTTTTCTTCAACGAGGAAGAGTATTAGAACTGATTTTGGGGCGAAATGCCTCGAGATTATATAGTTGGAGTA
>JAJPZH010000243.1 GCA_021204515.1 Alistipes sp.
GAAAATGAGCCGAGCAGGCTCTTCGTCGCTCTCGCCCGACGGGCGTACGCTCCTCTATGCGCAGACCGACTACAACATGGCCGAAAACCGCGGCGTGACGACCATCTGGGTCGAAGACCTTGCGACCAAGGCCGTGACGCGCCTGACCGACACCGCTTCGAACAACGCCGATCCCAAGTGGAGCGCCGACGGACAGAAAATCTACTTTCTTTCGGACCGCAGCGGCTCGATGCAGGTATGGGAAATGACGCCCGCAGGCGGCAACGCCAGACAGCTCTCGGCATTCGACAAGGACGTCGAAGGCTTCGGCATCAGCCCCCGCGGCGACAAGGCGTGGTACGTACAGCGCGTCGAGGTCTGCGACCGCAAGTCGTCGGACGTCTACAAGGACATGGACAAATCGAAGGCCCGCATCTACGACGACCT
Organism: Alistipes sp.; assembly: GCA_021204515.1. GTDB lineage: Bacteria > Bacteroidota > Bacteroidia > Bacteroidales > Rikenellaceae > Alistipes. Next base: position 427 of record JAJPZH010000243.1, read on the forward strand.
GATGGCCCGTCACTGGAATTACTGGGACGAAGGTTCCTACCTGCATATCTTCGTCGGCGACTTCGGAGCCGAAGGGATGAAGCCCGGCGTGGACATCATCGGCAAGGACGCCGCATGGGACGCTCCGCTGGCGCCCTACTTCGACATGGCCGAAATCGCGTGGAACAACGCCGGAACGATGCTGGCGTACACCTGCAAGCCGCTGACCGGCACCGAGTACGCCGTTTCGACCGATTCGGACATCTTCGTCTACGTCCTCGAAAACGGCGTGACGCAGAACATCTGCAAACCCGTAAACGTCAATACCGGCGAGCCGATCGCGGACATGGCCACGATGGCGGGTTACGACAAATACCCCGTCTGGTCGCCCGACGACCGGAAGAGCGCCGTCCTCTCGCCGCGCCGCGCCGGCAACGAGTCGGACAAGGCGCGTCTGTTCCTCTACGACTGCCAGACGGCCGAGATGCAGGATCTGACCGAGGATTTCGACTACAATGCCATGAACGTCGTCTGGAGCGGCGACGACATGCTCTATTTCATCGCTCCGATCGAAGCCACGCATCAGATCTGCCGCATCGCGCCTTCGGTCGGCGAAGTCGAAGTGGTGACCCGCGGCGACCACGACATCAACGCCTTTTCGATGGCGGGCGACAGAATCGCCGCCGAGATGTGCACGATTTCGATGGCTACCGAGTTCTTCGACGTGAATCCCGCCGACGGCACGCTGACACAGATATCGGCTATCAACAAACCCGTCTACGACAATATCAAGATGGGCGAAGTGCAGAAACGCTGGGTCAAGACTACCGACGGCAAGCAGATGCTGACGTGGGTGATCCTGCCGCCCGACTTCGATCCTGCGAAGAAGTACCCCACGCTGCTCTATTGTCAGGGCGGTCCGCAGAGCGTCGTTTCACAGTTCTGGAGCTACCGCTGGAATTTCCAGCTGATGGCGGCGCAGGGTTACGTCGTCGTTGCGCCCAACCGCCGCGGTCTGCCCTCTTTCGGACAGGAGTGGCTCGACCAGATTTCGGGCGACTACTCGGGCCAGAACATCCGCGACTACCTGTCGGCCATCGACGACGTGGCGAAAGAGCCGTGGGCCGATGAGACCCGCATGGGATGCGTCGGCGCATCGTACGGCGGGTATTCGGTCTACTTTCTGGCCGGATGCCACGAGAAGCGGTTCAAAGCCTTTATCTCGCACTGCGGCATCTTCAATTTCGAGTCGATGTACGGCCAAACCGAGGAACTGTTCTTCATCAACAACGATTACGGAGGTCCCTACTGGGATCGGTCGAACAAAGTCGCACAGCGTTCCTATGCCAATTCGCCGCATAAATTCGTCGAAAAATGGGACACGCCGATCCTGATCTTCACGGGCGAATACGACTTCCGCATTCCCTACACGCAGTCGCTCGAAGCGTTCACCGCCGCCCGCGTACGCGGAATTCCGGCCCGTCTGGTGGAGTTCGAAAACGAAGCGCACCAAGTGTTCAAACCCCAGAACTCGCTCGTCTGGAACCGCGAGTTCTTCGGCTGGCTGAACAAATACGTAAAATAGCCGCCCAAACAGCTCGATATGAAGGCCGTCCGGATCACCGGACGGCCTTTATCGTTCATCCACAACACGCTTTCGTTCTTTCTAAAACCATTTCAGCCCGCCCGTTGTCCGTCAAATCTGCCGGTTCGTTGGAAAAATCCGTAGATTCGTTGAATTTATTTTCATCTCAGTCACGCCCTTTCTACATTTGCTTCCGACACAACTAACAGATTTTGACTATGAAAAATGTAACCACCCACCGGGCGGAGAAGCTGTGCTATGTCACGCCCCTGCTCGAACAGATCGACGTGCGGCCCGAAAAAGGGTTTGCCACATCAGACTATCCCGGGACCGGAGGCACAAGCCCGATGAGCAGCAGCTACGACGACTATTATTTGGATAACGAATAAAAAGCTGCTGCCATGAAAAAAATCCGTATTTCATTTCTGACCGTCATCGCAGCCGCCCTCAGCGCAGCCTGCTCCAATCATGACGAAACAACCTCCGCCCCCGGAGCTGACGAAACCCTCGTCGGCTTTCAGGCGGACATCGCCCCGCGCCTGCAGAGCCGGGCCGAGATCGATGTCGATTTCGAAAACGGCCTTACGGGTTCGTGGGATAAAGCCGACACCCTCGGAGTCATACACAAAGCCCCGAACGCCTCCGGATTCTCGAATCTCGGACAGTTCATCTTCGACACGGAAACCCGCACTTTCAAAGGGTCCCTGCCTACCGCAAACGGCGAATGGCACTACCGCGCATTCTATCCCCACAACGGCACGGCGACCATCTCCGGAACCAAGACCACGGTTACGGTTCCGTTCAGCGCCCACCGCACCCAGAACGGCAACAGGTACAACAGCGAATACGACCTGCTGGCAGCCGAGCCGGTCATATGCCAGAATGCCGATCAGGGCAAACTGCCCAGCGGCGAAGCCGTGAAATTCAACCTCAACCGTTTCACGACGATCCTCGCACTCAGGATGCAGGGAGGCGATCCTTCGGAAAAAGTAGCCTCGGTCATGCTGACAGCACAGAAACCGATCGCTTCCGAACAACTGCTCTTCGAGCTTCCGTCGGAATCGTACGATCCCGACGCACTCACCCCGACGCTGGTCGCGCTGGGAGAATCGCCCGCAGGCGGCACCATCTCGATCGACTCGGAGCACATCACCGTCACCTATAAGGACGGCACAGCTCCGACGGCCGACCTCAGCGAAACATTCTTCAACGTACTGCCCGACGCAAACTACGGGGAACTGGTCTTCTCGGTCTGCACCGACAAGGGCAACACCGCAAGCGTAACGGTAAACCGTACGACTCCGATGGTCGCCAACTGGGTCTACACCAAAACAGAGACCGGCACATTCACAAAAGCCCCGGCCCCGCTTATCGACTGGATCGACCACGACCTCGAACAGCGCTACGAACTGGCAGACGGCAGCAACGAGGCCAACATTGCAGTCAGCGTTCCGGGCGGCATCCGGAAAATGGAGGTGGAGATCATCGCTCCGATCCTGACCGAAAGTGGTCTGCTGGAAGCAGTCGGGCTGGCTCCCGTAATGGAACTGACCAATCCGGAGTCCGGCAGAATGGCGGCAATGCTCGGCCAGCTCGGATTCCCGGCTGCGGAGCATCTGCTCAACCAACAGCACGTATTCTTCCAGATCGGAGGACTGATCGATTTGCTCGCCATGGTTTGCGGCGAAGTGACCGAAACGACGAACTCCGATTTCAAATTCACCGTTACGGACAATGCCGGACAGGAAACGACGGTTACGCTGCAATATGTCAAGACCGTTGAAACCCCGACCCCGCCGATCACACCGAGCATAGCATATAACGAAGATGTGAACCTCTGGAAAAATACCGCGACGCTTTCCTGCGCGGTAGCCTCTGCCGATTTCGAAAATACGGCGATCGAGTACAAGCGTGCCGACGATACCGCATGGCAGACGGCCGCAAAAGGAACCCAGAATGCCGAAGACGGCACCTTCACGGCCACGATCAGCGGCGCCTACAACGAAGACAACACGATGATAAGCGCAACGGGCATCCGCCCCGGCTATCTGTACGAATACCGCATCGTCGTCAATACGGAGGTAAAAGGCTCCGGTACGATCGACATGACGGCCAACAAGGGCGATAAAATCGAAAACGGCGGCATGGAAGACTGGAGCGAGACGACGGTCAGCGGCACCAACGGGATTATCTACCCGAATGCGGCAGGGAATAGTTTCTGGACCTCCGGCAACAACAGTGCGACCAAGGAGTTATGTACAAAAAATGAAGATGTCTGGACCGATCATACCCCGGGTTCGTTCAGCGCCTTCCTGAACCCGAACCTCACATCCATCGGTTCAATCAAGATTTTTGCCGCCGGCAACCTCTTTACAGGCACTTTCGACTATACCGTCTCCGTCTTCAGCTGGAGCGGTGGTACGGCTAGCTTCGGCTCCCCTTATAATTGGACTGCGCGGCCCACGGCGTTACGGGTCAAAGCCAAAGCGACGGTAAACAACATCCAGATACTGGGAGCTAAGAAGGATGAATTTACCACATCCGACATATCTCCGGCGCGCATCTTCGTATGCATGTGCGACAGGGATACCCGTATCGCCAACGTATCTCAGACCAAAGCGCTCACCGGAGAATATAAAATTTCCGGGACATTCGAACCTTCGGATACCGGTCTCGGTATCCTCGCTTACGGAGACCACAAATTCACGGCCTCGACCGACGGCTGGCAGAGCATAACGATCCCGATCGTCTACAACGACCGCGATGAAACGCCGGTGCCGTCGAAAGCGTACAACATCATGATATCGTGCTCCTCGGACTGCTACGGCGCATTTTTCTGCGGCAGCGAAAGCAACAGACTCTACGTCGACGACTTCGAATGGATCTATTAGCCCTCCATCGATAACAACCCCGAAGGCCCCGCGGCCTTCACCCCGGACCTCCCTGCGACTGCAGGGAGGTTTTTTGTTGATTTCCATCGTTTTGCAATATCCCGAAAAGCGGATTATGCTCTATCGGGCAAAAACATCGGTTCGTGATGAAACTCCGCCCGTTCGTTGAATTTATTTTCAGATCACGTGCTTCCCGCATATTTTTGTCAGGTCACTTTAAACTATTGCATACCATGGGAATTGTATCAACCACGCAAGGGGGGGGGGAAATACTCCGCCCCGATGATCGAAGCGATTGAGATCGCCACGGAAAAAGGATTTGCAACATCGCCCGGAGACGTTCCTTCCTCGGACGGAATCAGTCCCCTGAACTGCTACGACGATTTTTATTTGAACGAAAACGATTAAAAACCGGCAGCCATGAAAAAACTCGTCTCTCTTTTAACGCTGGCCGCAGCACTCCTCTTCGGTGCATGCAGCACCTACGAGGAAGTTCCCGCAACATCCGGCGACAACGAAACAACAGTCGGATTTCTCGCCGATATCGCACCCCGCGAACAAAGCCGCGCAGACATCGACGTCGATTTCGCGACCGGCCTTACCGGCACATGGAACGGCGAAGACAAACTCGGCGTCCTCGCCAACGACTTCACGAACCTCCTGCAATTCACGTATACTCCGGACAGCAAGGCATTTACAGGCTCGATCCCCGGCACCGCAGGCACCACCGGCACTTGGGCATACCGCGCCTTCTACCCTCACAACGGAAACGCCGCTGTTTCCGGCACGACCGTAACGGTTCCTTTCAGCGCCCTGCGCACCCAGAACGGAAACAAATACAACAGCGAATTCGACATCATGGCCGCCGACGCCATCACCCACAACAACGCCGAACCGGGCAAAACACCGGAAGGAGACGCCGTAAAGTTCAATCTTCACCGCATCACCTCGATCCTCGCGCTCAAACTGCAAGGCGGCGTTGCGTCGGAGAAAATAGCCTCCGTCATGCTGACGTCGGAAAAACCGGTCGCCTCCGAACAACTGACCTTCACCATTCCCTCGGACCCGAACGCCGAATACGATTCGTCGGCGATCAACCCGACGCTGGTCGCCGATGGCACCTCCGCAACAGGCTCTACCATCTCGATCGACTCGAAGCACATCACCGTCACCTACGCCGACGGCACGGCTCCAACGGCCGATTACAGCGAGACCTTTTTCAACGTGCTCCCTGATGACAGTTACGGCGACCTGACCTTCTCGGTCTGCACCGACAAAGGCAACGCCGCAAGCCTCACGATCACCCGATCGACACCCGTCGTCGCCAACTGGGTCTACACGGTGGACGAGACCGTATCATTCGCCCAAGCCGCAGCCCCGACCGTCGAGTGGATCGGCCACGAAGACCTTACGACACCCATCGAACTGCTCGAAAGCGGCAACAGTGCCGACATCCGAGTCAGCGCACCGGGCGGCATCAAGTCGATGCAGGTGGATATCACCTCCGCTCCTTTGGCACCACTGCTTCCCTTGGTCAATCTTGCCGAATCCATGGATTTAACAAGTCCTGCCACGGAAGAGATGGCAAGCATGCGGCGCGCCGGGTGTTCGTGATGAAAAATGCGCCGTTCGTTGAATTTATTTTACAAATCCGCGGCGCGTACCTATTTTTGCACATTGTCAATAAAAGACTTGCACCCATGCGAACAGAAATCCGGACATCCCGACCCAAACAGACGTTTCGGGACGTTTCGTATAAAAGCGTCCCGGCCGGTACAGTCAAAACGGCACATGCGGCTGCCGATCCGGCAGCGCTGTCCGCAAACGGTACGACCGACAATACTCACCATTGAACGACCGGAAGACCATGAAAAGACAACTAATATACTTACTGGCATCGGCGGCCTTGTTGTCCGCCGGATGCTCCACGGAAAACAAATCCGAAGGTACAGGGTACGGCACGCTGAAGGTCAGCTGTACCGCCGACGGTTCGATCGGCGTCGCATCGGACGACACCTCCCGGACGCTCGACGCACCCGCCGTTCCCGAAGCCGGCGATTTCTCGCTCACGGTCATCGGAGAGTCGGGTACGCAGAAATGGGATACGCTCGCGGAATTCGAACAGAGCGAAACCGTCTTCCGGATGGGAACCTACACCGTCTCCGTCGCACACGGCACCCCGGATGCGGAGGGAATCGACAAACCCTATTACGCCGCCGAGAAGAGCGTCGAAGTGCTGCCCCGCCGCACCGAAACGGTGGAGCTGACCGCAACGATCGCCAATTCGCAAACGGTGGTCCGCGCCACGGAACAGTTTCTCAACTATTTCCACGATGCGCAGTTTACCGTAACGACGGCATCGGGCAACCAGTTCGACTTCACGCCCGGCAGCACGCCCGCCGACGAACCGGTATTCGTAAAAAGCGCCACGACGCTCAAGGTAAACGGCACGGCACGCCGTCAGAGCCAGACCGGAACCGATGACGGTCCCAAAGTCACCTTCTCCGAGCAGACGCTCGAAGCCACCTCGCCGCGCACCTGCCACATTTTCACCTTCGACGCCAAGGATGCGGGCAGCGTCACGCTGACCGTCACGCTCAGCGACGACTACACCGAAACCCGGCAGATCGACTGCGAAGTCAACGAGGGCGCTATCGACGATACCAAAAAGGAATAAAAACAGAAAAAGATATGAAGACATTTACCAGACTTTTTACGATGTTGGCGGCTGTGGCATTCGTTGCAGCAGGCTGTGTGAACGAAGAACCTCCCTACAAGGAGGAACCCAAACCGACACCGGGCGACGCGACAGGCTACCTGTCGGTAAGCGGCCTTTCGATGCGGGTGGTCTATGACGAAACGGACGTTCGGCCCGACGACACTTCGGACCAAACGCAAAATCCGCAGGCCGTATCAGGAACCCGCGCCGAACAACCGGACGTGGACAGTTTTACCATAAAGATTTTCGACGCCAACGACGTGCAGGTACTCGAAAAATCCTATGCCGAACTCAAACTCGCCGAGCCGATGAAACTTCCGGTAGGCGCCTACCGCATGGAGGTCTGCTCGGAGAAAACCACGCCGGACGTAGCTTGGGAACTCCCTGTTTACGGCGCGACAAGCGATTTCACGATTTCAAAGGCGCAGACGACCCAGCTCGGAGAGGTGGTCTGCACATTGCAGAATATCAAGGTCACGGTGGACTATTCGTCCGAACTGGCCGGCATGCTGGCCGACACCAGCAAGGCGACCATATCGCTGGGCCAGACCAGTCAGGAGTTCCTCAAAACCGAAACGCGCGCGGCTTACTTCAAATCGCTGGCAATCGAAAATACGCTGGATTTCAAATTCGAGGGCACTTTCTCCGACACCGACATTCCCGCGCAGTTCAGCAAGCAGATCACGGGAGTCAAAGCAGGCCAGTGGCGTAAGATTTCGGTCGTAATCAACTACGCCGACAAAGGCACGCTTCTGTTTCAGGTAAAGGTGGACAACAACATCATTCAGGACAACTCTTTTGTCGTGGACGGCACCGACAACCTGCTGGAAGAGCTTCTCGAAGACCCCAACGCACCGGCTCTCACATGGCCCGGACACGACATGACCCAGCCGTTCACGCTGACGGACGCCATGTTCGACGACAACGGCAACTGCATCGAACCGTTCGTCTTCGACCTCGCATCGCCCAACGGCATCGAATCGCTGCGCGTCAATATCGCTTCGACCAGCAGTCAGTTCTTGGCTTCGATGGCGGCGATCCAGCTTCCCGAAACGTTCGACCTCTGTACGCTCGACGCATCGTCGCCGGCAGGCATCATCCTCAAAGGATTCGGCTACCCGGTAGGCGGCGAACTCAAAGGCCAGCAGGCCAAGAGCTTCAACATCGCAGGGCAGATCAAGGCGCTCTATGAATTCGACGGCACGCACACCTTCTCGTTCGACATGACCGACGCCAAAGGCGTCTCGACCGCAACCGCGCTCACGCTCGTCGTGGACAAAAGCGCAGGTCAGGAGGGTCCTACAATCGTCTGGAAGGGCTACGATATCGACAAGCAGTACGAAGTGCAGAAAGACATGATCATCGACATCGACGTGACTGCGGCCGCAGGCATCAAGTCGTTCTGGGTTACGATCGACTCCGAGGAGCTGAAGCTTCTGCTTCCGCTTATCCACATGCCGGAGAAGTTCGACATCTGCGACATTTCGGCCGATCTGGCCGCGATTCTCCACGACGAATTCGGATTCCCGATCAACGAGCAGGTGAAGAACCAGACCGCCGTAACGTTCTCGATCACCAAATTCGTCGAGATACTGCTGGGGATTCAGGGCGAGCATAACTTCGTCCTCGACGTGACGGACAACAACAACGTATTGACGCACAAGACCGTCAAACTCATCGTTAAAGCCGCCGAATAATGAAAAGATACATATTATATATCGCCATGCTGCTCACGGCACTTACCGGCGCGTCATGCTCGCAGGACGAAACTCCTGCCGGCGACGGGCGTACGGGCGTGATGGCGATGACGATTTCGACCTCGCAGGCGGAAGACAACGGCGAATACGATCCGCTGCAATACCAGAAAGTGTATATCTATAACAGCGAGGGCGGGCTGCTTCGCAAATACGCCGCAAAAGAAGACGTTCCCGAACGGCTGGAGCTGCTCTCAGGTACTTACCGCGTAGTCGTCGAAGCGGGCGAAGAGGTCCCCGCGGATTTCTCGAAACGCTTCTACAAAGGCGAGGAGACATTTACCGTCAAACCCGGCGAAACGACCGATGCGGAGGTAATTTGCAAAATCGCGAACACGGTCGTCGAAGTCAAATTCGACGATTCGATCGTCGAGAATCTCGATCCGGGCTACTTCGTATGGATAGCCGGTACGGACAAATTCGACGAGGCGGAAGCCGAGTCGGGTGCGGTTCCGGCGCTCAAATTCACGGACGAAGGCACGGGCTATTACACCCTGCCCGCAGGCACGACTTCGCTGGCGTGGATGTTCCGCGGCACGCATACGTCGGGCAAGGAAGTCGAGATGGAAAACATGCTGACCGATGTCAAGGCCGGCGGCAAATACGTCTTCACCTTCCGCTACTCCCCCGACCTGCCCGGTTATATCGACGCCCTGCTGATCCGCGTCGATACCGAGACGGAAGACAAGGACGACGAGATTATTTTCAGTCCCGATCCGGCCCTTCTCACCGAGGGATTCGACAACGACGAACTGCAGAAATATACGTCCGGCGAGAAAAAATACCGGATCATGGCTTTTGCGGAACTGAAAAAATTCACGGTCTCGGTCGGCGACGACACCTATGACCTGCTCGACGGTACGCACGAAGGCATTTCGCTCACGCAGGACGACAAATACAACACCAAGCTGACGTTGTCCGACGCCTTCTTCGCAGGACTACCGGGCGGCGACCACGCCGTGACGATCCATGTGGAAGACGCCAACGGCGGCAGCAACGAGATCTCGACGACCTACCGTCTGCAGGGATTGGTTCCGGTTACGGAAAACAGTTACGATCTGTGGGCCAACACCGTAACACTGCAGGTCGTGGATTTCACCCAGTCGGCAAACGTAACGTTCGGTCTGTGCGGCAGCGACGGCCAATGGAAATACCAGACCGGCACGGCGCAGGGCGACGACTTCATCTCGGCGACGTTCGAACCGCAGTGGCAGGAATCGACCAACACCAACGGCCATCCGGTCTACACGCGAGAGGCGGGAACCGGAATCGCCGCAACATACAGTTACGATTACAAAGCCACCATCAACGGAGCCGAAAAAAGCGGTTCGTTCACGGCCGGAACGGCACAAACGATTCCCAATGCCGATATGTCGGGGTGGAGCACGACCAACGGTTTTGCATTCCCCAATGCGGAGGGAGAGTCGTTCTGGAGCAGCGGCAACAACACCATGACAAAGACGCTCTGCACCTCCACCGACGTAAAATTCGGCAAGGCGGCACCGGCTGCTAAACTCACCAGTACCAATATGATCGTTCTGGCCGCCGGCAACCTTTTTACGGGAACATTCGCTTACGAGAGTTTCACGGGAACCGTGCAGTTCGGCCAGCCGTATGACTTTACGGCACGGCCTTCGGCAATGAAGGTTAAATACCACGCCAAGGTCGACACGGTAGATAAGGTACGCACATCCGGCGATATTTGCCCCTACATCAAAAAAAACGATCAGGACAAGGCGCGGATTTTCGTTGCCATCGTCGATTGGAACGCCCCGCATCAGGTAGTATCCGCCATGACCACCACCAAGGGCGCTTGGGACCCGGAGAAAGGCATCGACAACGTATCGGAAGGTAAAATTCTGGGATACGGTTCGCTCTGGATCACGCAGTCGACGGAGGGCGACGAAATGCAGGACGCCAAATTGGACATCGTATGGTACGACCATGAGACACGCCCCGCCGACGGGAATTATTCGCTCGTAATCTCGTGTGCCTGCAACGCCTACGGCGATTACTTCACGGGCTGTTCGACGAACGTCATGTACGTCGATGATTTTGAATGGGTATATTAACGACTAAACGCACGATAATGCGCAAAATAACCATCAGCACGCTCCTGACTCTGCTGTGTCTCGCAGGCACGGCACAGGCGCTGCGTGCGCAGCAGACAACGGAGGATGCGTCCCCCATTGCCGCCGACACAGTCGGACAGGAACGACCTCTCACAACCAATGAAATGCGCCGTCAGCGCGGTCTGACCGACACGCACAACCTCTTCGTCCCGCGCGGACAGTGGATTTTCGGAGGTACGGCCTCCTACTCGACCCATTCGAACGAAACCTACCGGTTTCTGGTCGTCGAAGGCATCGAATCGAAAGGTTACACCTTCAAGGTCAGCCCGATGATCGCCTACGCATTGCGCGACAACATGGCCATCGGAGGACGCTTCATCTACTCCCGCTCGCTGCTCAAACTCGACAAGGCCGACCTCAATCTCGGCGGCGAGGATTCGGACCTCAATTTCGAGGTGAACGACTACTACTCGCTGCGTCACAGCTACTCGGTGGCGGTAATCTGGCGCCAGTACATCCCGCTGGGACGCAACAAGCGCTTCGCGCTCTTCAACGAAATGCAGTTGTCGGGAGGCGGCACGCAGGCGCGTTTCGCCAAGGATTCTCCGGTGAAAGGCACCTACGAGACCGGCTACACCTTCTCGCTCGGCGTTTCGCCCGGCATCGTGGCTTTCGCAACGAACAACATGGCCGTCGAAGTAAACGTCGGCGTGATGGGGATCACCTATACCCACACCAAGCAGGTGCACAATCAGGTGACGGTCGGCAAGCGCGACGCCAGCATGATGAACTTCAAGGTCAATATCTTCTCGATAGGACTCGGTATGGCATTCTATCTCTAAAATCGGCAAGCACATGAAACGAATCATACTTTCCATCTTCTCGGTATTCATTACGTTCGGCGCCGCTGCGGAGACAGAACAAGCCCGTCCCGCAGTGCCGCAGGCCGAAACCGCTACCCCCGCAGAAACGCCTTCGGTCACGGCAGAACCCGCCGCAGAATCCATTGCAGCCCCCGCGGAACAGGCCGCGGAACAGACATCCGAAAATCTGCGAACCGCAGACGCATTTACGACACCCGCTCCGTCGCTCACCGCCGCCGGGAAGCAGAAACGTCCCAAGGAACAGCGATTCCTGCCGACGCGCAAACGCATCGACCGCGAAATCAACAAACTCAAATT
>JAJPZH010000286.1 GCA_021204515.1 Alistipes sp.
GCAAGAGACTCCGGCACGCAAACCCCGACGCACGCAAACGGCCGACGCCGGCGGACAGGAATACGCCCCGGCCCCGAAAAAAGCCAGCCGCAGGGAGAAACCGGCCGCTCCGGCACAAACCGCCCCGGCCGCCGGCGACGAATCCGCCGCACCGCGACGCAAACTGAAAACCAAGACCCAACCCGAACCCGGAACGGAAATCCCCGATTTCAGCAAAATGTCGAACGAAGGTTTCGACTGGTCGGCATTCATGAAATTCGACGACGGCGCCGCATGGGGCCGCGACGAGAACGGCAAAGGCAAGGGCGCCAAAAGCGTCCGCAAGACACCCAAGCGGACCGTCACGGCCGCCCAGCGGATCGCCGCCAAAGGCAAGAAACGCAAATAACCGCAATCGAACAAGCCCCGGAATCCGGGGCTTGTTCATATTCCGGACTTCTCCCCGAATTGAAACATCAACGAAAAAAGAAGAGTGCAACAATCTATATTGCGCTCTTCTTTGGCGGAAAGAGAGGAACTTTCGTTCGACAGAGAACAGGCCACCGTTACCGTTGTGCCGACAGAATATCTCGCGCTGGCAGCATCCTCATGGGATGTTATTACCGATGACGCATGGATCACCGTGTCGAAGAACGGCAATGATTCTTTTGCCGCAACTGTTTCCAAAAATACGACTGGCTCTTTGCGCACCGGCACGATCAATTTGAAATCGGCCGACGATCAGGTACTATTTTCGTTCCTTGTCAGCCAGAAAATTTACAGTTACGAATTTTTCCTCGGAACTTGGACGATGAATTATGGCTCTGGCCAGACTGTTCAGGTGACATTGGCGCAAGCCCCTGAAAATACATCAGGTTATCTCATGACGGGATTGAGGTAGGGTATATATCGGATATGAAGATCGGGACGAAACCGCTGTTCTTTCTATAACATGTCCGCAATTTATCGGAACTGTCAATTATACGACTTCCAGCAGTAGGGGAACAGCAAATCTACATCTTCTTCCAACGACGACCTCGGCAACCAGCTTCAACACTTCGGAAGGAATCGGCTGTGATTGCGTTTACAATCCGGATGAAACAGCCCAGACATTGATTTCACAGGCGAATGCGGCATTAGTGACATGCTCAAACTCCGCCTTTCAAACAACCTATTACAAGATGCGAAAAATTTTCGGGATGGGTAAATCACATTTGCCGGCCGACTTTGCCAACAATAAAAAAACTTTAATTAATTTGGTTTTTTTTCGGAGAATGATTTAATTTTGAAACACAGACGAAATACAATCGAAACAAAGACACACTAATTTCGAAACGTTTTTAATGAGAAACGAGATGAACCGGATTAGATACTAATATAAATTATAAATCGGAAAACAAGTCGGACGACAAGGGCGTAGTTGCAAATACGCAGCGAATTCCGCAGTTATCCTACTGCACAGACCCAAACATCCGACGGAAATAACGATTCCATCTGACACGGTATATCGACAAAAACAAGGTTTCAAAATGAAAAATGTTAAAAACTACTTATTGATCGTGCTCGCAGTTGTTCTGCAATTGTACGCATGCGGTAACGGAAACGACGATCCGACCCCGACCGATAGCTTCGACGTACAGTTCGTACTTCCCTCATCGATCGACGTTTCCGAAGGCGGCGAATACACCTTTTCCGTAATAGGGGGGGGGCCGCCGCTAACTACTGACCAATTCATCCTCGAGTCGGCCGCCGGCATCTCCTACGTCTGCAAGATCGTCGACTCCTCGGCGGAGAGTTTTACCGTCCGCCTTGCCAGCGAGTGTGTAACCGGCTACTACAATGTCTTCATCAAACGAGACACTCGCAAAAAATCATTCGGAAAACTTTATATCAACATCGTCGACGAGTTACCCGACTTCACTCCCGACGAAAATACCACGGTTTACGGCATCGTCGCTACGGATGAAGGCGGCGTGGCCGGCGTCGTCGTATCCGACGGCGAAGATGTGACCGTAACCGACGAACGCGGCATCTATCAGCTCAAATCGAAAAAGAAATGGGGCTACGTTTTCATTTCGGTTCCGAGCGGCTACGAGGTTCCCTCGGCAGGAGTTCTTCCCCTGTTCCACGACGATCTGAAAAGCGACGCCGGAACCATTGAACGGGTGGATTTCGCGCTCGAAAAGCTGACCGGCAGCCAAGAGACCTACAAGGTCTTCATGCTCGGCGACATGCACTTGGCCAACCGCACGGGAGACCTCTCGCAGTTCCGCAACTTCACCTCCGACCTGACCGACTATATGTCCGTTCACTCCGGAGAATTGATGTACGCTATCGCCCTCGGCGATATGACGTGGGATCTTTATTGGTATTCAAGGAATTTCTCGTTCCCCGAATACCTGAAAAATGTCAACGAGCAGATCAAGGGCCTGCAAATCTTCCACACCATGGGTAACCATGATAACGATTACAAGACCACGTCGGATTTTGCTGCTGCGCTTCCTTATGTCAATAATATCGCACCAACCTATTATTCTTTCAACATCGGCAAAGTCCACTATATCGTACTGGACGACATCGATTGCAGCAACTACGACGGAACCGATTCGCGGGACTACGAAAAACGCATCTCGGACGAACAGTTGAGCTGGTTGCAGAAAGACCTCGCCTATGTGGACAAGGCAACGCCTCTCGTCGTTGCAACGCATGCACAACTCTTCTATCCCCTGACAACTAACATATTTAAGATCGATCACGATACGGCCAACACCCAACGGTTGTTCGACATCCTGAACGGTTACAAGGTGCACTTTGTCACAGGCCACACACACATGATGTTCAACGTCACGCCTGAGGACGCCGCTTCGCTCTCGGGCAACCGCGATTTCTACGAGCACAACTCCGGTTCGATCTGCGGCTCATGGTGGTGGTCGGGTTACCTCACTCCGGGTATCAACCTCGGGCAAGACGGTACGCCGGGCGGATATGCTGTTTGGGATATCACCGGTACTGAGTTCAAATATTTCTATAAGGCTACCGGCTATCCCGAGGATTACCAGTTCCGCAGCTACGATTTGAACGAAGTGGCGTTCTCGACCGCCGACATCCCCGATTGTCCCGCTTCTGTCCGGAGCGAATTCCAGAAATACATCGAGGCTTATCCGGAAAGCAACAAAAACGAGGTGCTGATCAACATCTGGAACTGGAACCGAAACTGGACATTGACCGTCATCGACGAGAACGGCAAGGAACTCGAATGGAAGCATACGAACGCCTACGACCCGCTCCATATCGCCGCCCTCACGGTACCTCGGTTCAACGATTCGGGACTTAGCTCGGCGCCCAGCTTTATCACCATTAGTTTCTCCCATTTCTTCATGGTGACAGCCGACAACGCAGATGCGGACCTCACGATCACCGTCAGGGACGAATTCGGACACGAGTGGACCGAAAACATGCAACGTCCGAAAGTATTTTCGACCGATGCCTACAAGAACAAATGATCTGTTGTCAGCAGATCATTCCATATCCCTTTACTAACCACAAACACTAATCTTATGAGAGTATTCAGACCATTGGTTCTGTCTCTGTTACTGATCGTCTGGGGTGGAATTTTCACCCTAGCCGCCCAGAACAGGACGGTATCCGGAAAAGTCCTCGACGCCAAGCAGCAGCCCCTAGTGGGCGTTGCCGTGTTGGTCGAAGGTACGACCAAGGGTGTCACGACTGCCGAAAACGGCAGTTTTACAGTTGAAGTCGCGCAAGGAGAGGTCGTGCTGAACGTTTCCTGCCTAGGTTACATTTCCCAAAAGGCGACAGTCCCCGCCAGTCAGGAGAACATCACCGTCTATTTGCAGGAAGATGCCATCATGCTCGACGAAGCGGTCGTCATCGGTTACGGCACGCAAAAGCGCGTCAACCTGACCGGTGCCATAGCCACCGTGGGCAGCAAGGACCTCGAGAACCGCGTTGCCCATTCACTGACCAACATGCTGCAGGGTTCGGTGGCGGGTCTCAACATCACGACCTCGTCGGGTAAGCCCGGCAGCTCGCCTGAGATCAACGTGCGTGGCGTAACATCGATCAACGGTGCCGACCCGCTCGTGCTGATCGACGGAGCCGTTGGCGACCTGAACCGTGTCAACCCCAACGACGTGGAGTCGATCTCCGTCA
This sequence comes from Alistipes sp., assembly GCA_021204515.1. Classification (GTDB taxonomy): domain Bacteria; phylum Bacteroidota; class Bacteroidia; order Bacteroidales; family Rikenellaceae; genus Alistipes. The sequence continues at coordinate 4,153 of JAJPZH010000286.1, forward strand.
TCAAGGATGCCTCGGCCGCTGCCGTCTACGGTGCGCGCGCCGCCTTCGGCGTTATCCTCGTCACCACCAAGTCCAGCTCGGCCAAGGACGGCAAGGCGACGGTCCGTTACAGCGGCCGCTTCGGATGGGAGGAGCCTACGACATCGACCGATTACGAGAACCGCGGCTATTGGTCGGTCTACACGGTCAACAAATTTTGGCAGGCCGACTCGGGCACGAACTACGTCGACTACACCGATTACGACATGCAGCAACTCCTAGCCCGCGTGAACGACAAGACGGAACATCCCGACCGCCCGTGGGTCGTCGAGGAGGTGCGCAACGGCAAGAAACAGTGGGTCTACTATGGAAATTACGACTGGTGGGACATGCTCTACCGCCAGAAGCGTCCGGTCCAGCAACACAGCATCTCACTGAGCGGCGGAACGAAGGACATCAAATACATGGTTTCTGGCGCCTATGACCGTCAAGAGGGCATCCAGCGGGCACATCCCGACGTGTACAACAAATACAACCTGCGTTCGAAAATCGACTTCCAGATCAACCGCTGGGCGACGCTGTCCAACAATACGTCGTTCTTCAGTTCGAAATACACCTCGCTGGGCGACGGAAGTGTCGACAACACCATCGCCTACAGCGCCCGTCACGCTCTGGCCTGCTTCCCGATGAAGAATCCCGACGGATCGTGGCTTTACGGCACTCCGTATCTGAACTACAAAGTGGCCAACGGCCGCCATATTATACTCAACGAGGGTACGCATCGCAACGTGGATCGCGGGAGCGATTTTTCGAATACTACGCGTCTGGTGATCTCGCCGTTCAAAACGCTGGACATCACCGGAGACTTCACCTACCGCCTGTATCAGGAGCGCAACACGAGCCGCAGTTCCGAAATGTACTACCGCGAATACCCCGATGGAGAGTTGCTCTCCTATGCCACCGGAGCCGGCGAGAATCAACTCGATGAGGAGGTCAAGACCTACAACTATTACTCGACCAACGTCTATGCCAATTACGACGAAACGTTCGGAAATGCTCACCACCTGTCTGGAACCTTCGGATTCAATTACGAAAAATGGGCCAGCAAGAACGTATCGGCTTGGGGACGCAATCTTTCATCGATCGATTTGGACGACCTGAATCTCGTGGGCCAAAACGATATGGGCGAAACATTGACCGGTGTCGGTGGCGGCCAAAACGATTACGCACTGGCAGGTTTCTTCGGCCGTATCAACTACGACTACAAAGGTCGTTATCTGGCTGAAGTCAGCGCCCGTTACGACGGAACCTCGCGCTTCGCCGAAGGACACCGCTGGGGCTGGTTCCCGTCGGCTTCGGTCGGCTGGCGCATTTCGGAAGAACCGTTCTTCGAACCCGCCCGCAAGGTCGTCGACAACCTGAAACTGCGCGCCTCGTTCGGCAGTCTGGGCAATCAAAACGTATCTTCCTACTATACTTATATGCGATTGGTTTCGATCAACGATTTCGCTGGCTATACTTTCGGTGAAGGCAGCTCGATGGGCAAGTACTCCTCGCTGGGGGCACCCGTGGCTTCCGATATGACGTGGGAAACCGCCCAGCAGTGGGACCTCGGACTGGATGTAGCCATGTTCGACAACCGGCTCAACCTGACCGCGGACGTCTACATCCGTGACACGAAAGACATGCTGACCGAAGGTATCGCACTTCCTGCCGTTTACGGTGCCGCCTCTCCCGAAATGAACGCCGCCGACCTGCGGACGAAAGGTTATGAACTTACCATCAACTGGCGCGACCAGTTCCAATTGGCCGGGAAACCGTTCAGTTACAGTCTCGGATTCAACCTAAGCGATTATAAGAGTACGATCACCAAGTATAACAACCCGAATAAATCCTTGGCTATGGATTATTACGTCGGTATGGAAATCGGCGAGATATGGGGTTTCGTCACTGACGGATTCTTCAAGACCACCGAAGAGGCGCAGGCTTATGCCAAAGAGGTAGATCTGAGCTACGTCAGCTCGCGGCTGACCGGCGGCTGGCAGGCCGGCGACCTCAAGTTCGTCGACCTCGACGGCGACGGTGTCTGGGGCATTGGCAACAATACGGTGGACAATCCCGGAGACCGCAAGATTCTGGGCAATTCACTGCCTACGCTCTCCTATGGTATCAACGCCAGCGTACAATGGTACGGATTCGACGTTTCTGTCTTTTTCCAAGGAACCGGTAACCACTATTGGTATCCTACCGGACAGACGATGCCTTTTTGGGGATGCTACTCCTATCCCTATTTGAGTTTCCTGCCGAAGGACTTCATCGGCAAGGTGTGGGCCGAGGACAATACCGACTCCTACTTCCCGCGGGCCCGCGCCTACTCCGCGACGGGAGGTTATTTGTCGGTGGTAAATGACCGCTACCTGCAAAACATCCGCTACCTGCGTCTGAAGAACCTCACTGTCGGTTACACGATTCCACCGACCCTCACGAAAAAGGCCGGTATCGACCAAGTCCGCATTTATTTCTCCGGAGAGAACCTCTGCTACTGGTCACCGCTCAAGAAAAACTCCAAATACATCGATCCCGAAGCAGCCCTGAATCGGAGTTCTGATGTCAACAACAACGCTTACTACCCGTGGGCCAGAACGTTCATGTTCGGTATCGACCTCACTTTCTAATACTATAAGTTACGACCTATGAAACGATTTATCATATTAACCGTTGTACTGACCGCAGGGTTAACGGGTTGCGACGACCTGCTCGATACGAAACCCTTGAGCCAGATTTCACAGACGGATTATTTCAAGAACGAAACCGATCTTCAGTTGTTCAGCAACCCGTTCTACAACAACCTGCTGGACAAGAATCCCTACGATGATCAGAGCGATCTGATCGTCTGCCAGACCCTTTCCGACGAAATGCTGGGCGGCAACAAGCGCACCGTTCCCGCATCCGGCGGCGGCTGGACATGGACCGACCTGCGCCGTATGAACACGCTGCTGGAATATTCCAGCCAATGTCCGGATGAAGATGTTGTCACCAAATACAACGCTCTGACACGCTTTTTCCGCGCCTTCTTTTATTTCGAGAAGGTCAAGCGATTCGGGGATGTGCCTTGGTATGATGTACAACTCGGATCGGCCGACGAAGCGCTCTACAAACCACGCGACTCCCGCGAACTGATCATGACCAAGATGATCGAGGATGTGGATTTCGCCATTAATGAACTGACCTCGGACGTGAGTACCTACCGCGTCAACCGCTGGGCGGCGCTGGCCCTGAAAGCACAGTTCTGCCTCTACGAAGGTACCTACCGAAAATATCACAATGTCAATCTGGAAGGTCACGACTACGCTTATTATCTGGATCTGGCGGCAAAAGCCGCTAAGGAGTTGATAGACGACGGTCCCTACAAACTTTATAAGACCGGAAATCCGGAAAAGGACTATCTGACCCTTTTCGCCCAAGAGAACGCCAGTCAAGACGAGTACATCCTTGCCATCAAGTTCGATTACGGGCTCGGCATTTACCATAACGCCACGGCATTCACATTGGTGTCGACGCAAGGCCGTCCGGGCTATACCCGCAAATTTATCAACATGTATCTGATGAAGGACGGTACGGCATTCACCGACCGAACGGATGGATGGCAGGTCATGTCGTTCATCGACGAGGTGAAAGACCGCGATCCCCGTCTGGCGCAGTCGATTCGCACCCCGGGATATACGCGGATTGGGCAGACCGAAGTACTTGCCCCTGATCTCGGCACCTCGGTCACAGGCTATCAGCCGATCAAGTTCGTTCAGGACCCTACGGACTCAGGCGGTCAGGTCGACCGCAACGACCGTTCGACTTGCGACATCCCGGTCTACCGCTATGCCGAAGTATTGTTGAACTACGCCGAAGCAAAGGCTGAACTCGGAACACTGACACAGGCTGATCTCGACATCTCCGTCAATGAGATCCGCGACCGTGTCGGCATGCCCGACCTCGACATGACGAAGGCCAATGCCAATCCCGACAGGTATCTATCCTCGGAAGAGTACGGGTTTACCAACGTAAATGACACGAATAAAGGCGTTATCCTCGAAATCCGCCGCGAACGGGCAATCGAGTTGATGCAGGAGGGATTCCGTTTCGACGATCTGGTACGCTGGAAGGCCGGGTACTGTATTGACCAGCCGATTACCGGTATGTATTTCAAGGGGGCGGATGAATATGACCTTTCCGGCGACGGTAAAACAGATTTGATCCTTTATGCGGAAGGTACTGCCAAACCCGATGCCGGCACAGGCGTAATGGTTTATCAGATCGGCGAAGGAATTACCTTGTCCGACGGCAATTGGGGATATCTGTCCTACCACAAGAACGTAGAGCGCACTAAGTTCAACGAGGAGCGCGACTACCTCTATCCTATTCCGACCGATGAACGTTCGCTCAACAAGAACCTGACACAAAATCCGGGATGGGTCGACGGTCTCGACTATTAGAAAAACAGCTAAAACGATACGACTATGAAATGGATAAAACATATTACGACCCCGATGCTGGCGGCAGCGCTCCTCTGCGGGATTCAGAGTTGCAACGACGACGATGAAAACCGGCTCTCGGAGGCCGTACTGGCGAGCGCCAGCACGCTGAGTTTCGAGGCGACCGGAAATTCGGAGCGGCTCATCACGGTTTATGCCGATGCCGACTGGACGGCGGCGGAGGTTCCCGAGTGGGTGACGGTCAGTCCGATGTCGGGCACTTGTACGACCGACGTGACGATTTCCGTACAGGATAATATGCGCGAAGGCGCAGAAGACCGTCCCCGCAAAGCGAATATCGTCTTCAAAGGCCGCACTTTAGCCAGCGAAGCCAAAGTGCTCGTTTCCCAAAATGGAAACAAATACCGCGACGTGAAAGACTATACGCCCGGCGATATCGCGGCGTTGGCCAACGACGAACCCGTACGTATCCCCGATGCCATCGTCGTGGCCGTTACGACCCAAGGTTTTATTGTAGCCGACGAACAGCAGAGCAGCAATGTTTATGTTCTGAACAGTACTGCGGTGAACGTCGGGGACAAAGTCACGCTGCTTGGCATTAAGTCGACAGATACGCAGTCGTTCGCTATTGTAGAGAGCGATCAGGTACAGGTCATTTCGACCGGCGGAACGATTATCTATCCCGATCCGGAGGATATCACCGACAAAGTGGACGATTTTTCTTCCGACACGCGGAAATACATTTCGGTAACGGGAGCATTGAACGGCAGCAACATCACCGTCGAAGGCTCGCAGTACTCCGTGAACGTCGTCGATGCACCCGAAAGTCTGGGCCTTGCGGCACTGAACGGACACAAAGTGACCGTCAAGGGCTATTTTGCAGGAGTCGCGGCTCCTGTCGTCCGGATCATCGCCACCGAATTCCAAGACATGGGATTGCTGAAGACCATTTACTTCTCGGAAGATTTCGAGTGGCTCGACCCGTGGGCCGAAGCCGGAGATAACAATGGTAAACCGGCGGGCGACAGCGTCGGAGAAAATAACCTCGATGCATATTGTCCACAACTTCCAACGCCGAAAGTCGACGGAATCTCAGCTCTCGAGGCTCTCGAAACAAAGGGATACGAATTCCTGCGAGTCACGACCAGCACCGAAGGCGAATGCATTTATCTCCAACGCAACTACATCAAGTTCGGGAAAACCTCATACCAAGCCGGTATCATTCTTCCGGCAATCGAGAATATCCCGTCCGAAGCCAAGCCCATCATGGCATTCGACTGGTGTCCGATGCGTCAAGGTTCCGGAGTGATCGATCCCGTCAACTTGATCGTCATCGTAACCAATGGAATCTCTGAAGTTGAATTCGAAGTTCCTGAATCGGGCTGGGAAGGGGGTCACAAACTCGAATGGATACATGCCGAGGTGGAACTTTCCGGAGTTACGATCACGAAGGATACCAAGATCACACTCCGCCAGACGCAGTGGCCCGCAGCTACAGCCAACCGCTGGTTCCTCGACAATATCGAAGTTTATTCGACCGACTTGTAATGCTCCATAAGAGCAACCAACTGCCCGAAGCGGCGGTCGCAGGCCTTATCGGTCTGCAACCGCCGCTTTTGATATATGATTGTAACTTAAATCCTTACCTGCGCCTTTTCTGTTTTCTCCGTCGCTGTATTCGGCGTTGTTGTTCTTCATAAGCCTGCATGTCGGCCAGATCCAATATTGTATCGACGATTCCCGAAATGGGATTTGCCGTATGACTCCGTTGTTCTCGTCGCTGTTCCGGATGTTGTTCTGCGACCTGCCGCATCCCTTTCGGCGCCGGATATAATTCGTTGAAAGCGTTCGCCGAGAACTCTTTCCCCAGCAGCGACCCGTTGGCTACGCTACCCGTGTTGTGGTCGATAAACGTTATGCCGTAAATTCTGCCTACCGGATTGATCCGGAAGATAGCATCTATATTGTCGGCCTTGAGCAGCCGCCGGAACTCGTCCCGTGTATTATGCGGCCTCATGGCATCCCGAACGCATTGCCGCAAGCGGTCGAGTGCACCTTCTTCTTTCAGTTGGCATTTCGATTTCTCGTAGTATTTCTGCAAAGCCCGATAACCTACGTCCCTGCCGATCTTACTCGACTTGAACGGCGTGCCGACACCATAACCGTCGTCGGTCATGGCGCCGTAGACGATGCCGGCATAACTTCGCCCGCTGACGGTTCCCGTCCGCTCCTCGATAGAAACGTTGAACCGCTCCAGCAGCGTGCGCAACTCCCCGTAGGAGGAGCATTTGTAATTGTGCAGGCACGAGCGCACGACGGACGATACCTGCTGCTTGACGTTCCCTGCGGGATAATTCACTTTCCGCAGGCCCTCCCTGCCGGTCTGTTCCTGCCTCTTGATACTCGGATGCAGATTATATTTCCGTTCTAAATCGCGTAATATCTCCATCGAACGTCTTGCCTCGAAATCATGCGGCAGTTTACGTCCGTTCTCATCGATACGCTCTTTTGCTGCCTGAAAACTTTCAAAACATTCCTCGTCGATCCATTCGCTTTTCAAAATACCGTTCACCCGTTCGGCAACGGCATTCTCTGTCCGAGTGATGGATTAACCCTTGCCGTTTTTGCTGCGGAGTTTGGGCTATGGCCATCCTCAGTGCACGGAGCGCTCCGTCCCGTTCCAATGTCGTATTCAGATCATAGCCTACGATCCGTTTGGAATAGGCATCCGTTATCAGCGTCAGATATGCAAATCCCTCTTTCAAAGGAATGTATGTAATATCTCCGACCCATAAACGATGCGGCCGCTCGAGGTCGAAACCTCGGATCAGATTCGGATATTTACGCATCCAATGCCGCGAACAGGTCGTAACGCTGTATTTCTTCCGACGTTTGACCAGAAGATTGTTTTCCGAAAGCAGCGTAAATAACCGATCCCGGCTGACCGGAAATCCGTCCTGTTACAGCAAATGCCACAGTTTACGGCCGCCGAGCCGGGGCATCAGTTTCCGGTAGTAACCCACCCGCTCCAAAAGAAGGGTATCGGACAAGGCTCCTTCCCTATTACGCCGTAAATGTTTATAATAGGCCTGACGGGTATAGCCGAACAACCCGCGCAGAAACGACAGGCTCATTGCTGTGTGTCTTTCTTTGAGACGTTGGACTGTCCGGCTGCGGATTTTTTTAGCAGGTCGATACCGTATTCTTCCTGAAGGATATCTCCCATGATCTCATAGCCTTCCAGACGCCGTCGGAGGGCTTTGTTCTCGGATAACAATTCACTGGCTTCTTCACTCGTAATGCGGGACATGATCGGCAAAGGAGTAGGAGTACCTACAAAGCTACAACTATTTTTAGCTTTCCAGCGCTGACCTATCTTATGAATCGTAGCCATGGGAATACCATACTCTTCGGCCAGTTGGCGAGACGTCTTGACGCCGCTCAAATACTCCTGCAAAATCAAATTCCGCAACTGACGTGATAAATAATGACGCGATAAGTCTGAATTCGTGTTTTTCTGCATAGGGTTTACTATTTTTCTGTAAACCTTTTTCAGGACGGGACACCTTTCAGGACGGGACAGGAACGCGAAGCGGACCGGGCTTAGATTCCCCGACGGCAACCGAAGAGGGAATTATACAATCTCTCTCTTTTTGTAAACAATAGTACTCCTTCTTCAAGAATATTAAGGGTATCTTTGTTTTGGAAAACAACTTGAATCTTAAAGATACCGACCAATGAAAACATTACCGAAACTCAACAGCGTCGGACTTGCAGTAGTGGCATTGTCCACAGGAGTCTATCATGCGCAGGCAAAACAACCGAATATCGTCGTGATCCTTGCCGATGACATGGGCTATTCTGACATCGGGTGTTACGGCGGTGAGATCGAAACCCCGAATATCGACCGCATGGCTCGTAACGGAATCCGTTACAAACAATTTTACAACTGCGCCCGCAGTTGCCCATCGCGGGCATCCCTGCTTACGGGACTCTATCCCCACCAGGCCGGTATGGGATGGATGGCGGCAGCGGATTTGCAGCTCCCCCCTTATCAGGGTTATCTCAACCGCAACTGCGTAACGATTGCCGAGGTGTTGAAAAGCGCCGGTTACGAAACCTACATGAGCGGTAAATGGCATGTGAGCAGCGATCGCCAGAACGAGGGTAATGTCTGGGACAACTGGCCCAACCAACGTGGTTTCGACGAATTTTATGGCATTGTAGACGGTGCAGCCAACTATTTCAAGACAATCGTCAACGTCAACAACGACCGTATGCCCTCGCCCGATGACGGGAGTTTCTATTTTACACACGCTATCTCCGATCATGCTGTGGATTTCATTGCCGAACATCCCTTTGCAGAAAAACCTCTTTTCCTTTACGTCGCCTATACGGCTCCGCATTGGCCGCTTCATGCATTGCAGCGGGATATAGACAAATATGTCGAACGGTATAAAGTCGGCTGGGATGTGCTGCGCCGCGAACGTTTCGAACGACAGAAGGCCATGGGGCTTTTCCCGTCGACAGCCGTTCTGTCGCCCCGAGATGAAAGGGTGCCGGCATGGGATTCTCTCTCTCCCGAGGAACAAAAGGAGTTCGTCATGCGTATGGCGATCTATGCAGCGCAGATTGACGCCATGGATCAGGGAATCGGACGAATCGTTACCGGCCTTGCAGAACGCGGTGAGCTGGATAACACGCTGATTCTGTTTATGAGCGACAATGGAGCCTGCGCCGAATTCACAAGTCGCGGCAAGCGGATCGCTGTCGACGGCAAAGAGGATACCTACGAAAGCTACCGGATCAATTGGGCCAATCTCAGCAGCACGCCTTACCGTGAATATAAACACTATACGAATGAAGGCGGCATCGCCTCGCCGTTGGTCGTACATTATCCGAACGGGATCAACAAGGCTCTGAAAAATAAATTCGTGGACGAATACGGGCATTTCACCGATGTCATGGCTACCTGTGTAGACCTATCGGGAGCTGCCTACCCGGAAATTTACAACGGTTACCAGATTACTCCGATGCAGGGGGTGAGCCTCGCACCCAATTTCCGGGGCGAACACACAAAGCGTACTGTGACTTATTGGGAGCATGAGGCTAACATCGGATTGAGGGACGGAAAATGGAAGATCGTAACCCGTACACACGAGGGAGAGGAATTCGATCCGCATTCGGTAGAGTTATACGATATGGAAGCAGATCCTACGGAGATGAACAACCTAGCGGGCGACGATCCCGGACGTGTTGCCGAAATGTATGCCCGCTGGGAAGCATGGGCCCGGGAAACCGGGGTTTTCCCGCTCGATACGCGTATGTACGGAGTTCGACAACAGCAGTATCAGCGAGACCATATCAACGGGGAGTTCGACGAAAATTTCGGCGGCTGGAATGTGATTCGCAGTCCGAAGTCGGGCGTTGTATTCAGTATCAATACGGTAAATACTGTTTCGGGCGGCAAAACCGCACGTGTGGATATCGAAGGTATCGGCGGCAGGCCGTTGGACGCCCATCTGAAGTGGGTTTTCGTTACGGCGGCGGAAAACAACACGGCATCCGTATCATTCCAAGGGAGGTCATCGGCGCAAACCACTATTCTAGTGCGTCTAGAAGAGATCGGTAACAAAAACGGCCGAATATTTGAGAAACACGTTGTTCTTGGAAAAGGAATTTCCCAGCCTGTTTTCGACGGAATACCGCTGCCGGCCAAAGGACGGTATCAGCTGTTTTTACTGTTCGGCGGATCCGAAAAAAGCACCTGCTGGATTGACGATGTCCGTCTGCGGGTGGACTGATCCAGAACTGCCGGGATGGAAAAGCGGGAAGTGTAGAACACCTCCCGCTTTCGCGTTACTCCTGCTTCCGGACGCTCCGGAGGAACTCCGTGGGGGTTTGCCCGAACTGTTTCTTGAAACATTTGGAAAAATAGTTGGGGTCGGAGATTCCGACCGCAAATGACGTTTCGGAAACGTTCATCCCCGAAAGCAGTTTTTTGCGCGCCTCCTTCATCCGGATTGTACGGATGAACTCCGTAGCAGAAAGATCGGCAAGGTTTTTCAGTTTGATATGCAGAAAACTCCGGCTTATGGAAAGCGAATCAGTAATGTCCTTAATCGAGAACTTATCGTTATCCAAATTGCTCATGATCAGTTCAACGAGCCGCTCCATAAACTTTTCGTCGTGGGGATTTTTTGCCAAGCTCCGGACATCGGTCTGGGGATTGTGCTTGAAGCGCAACATATTGTTTTGTCGCGTGTTGAGCAGATTCCGCACCTGCAATTCAAGACGAGTATTATTGAACGGCTTGGCAATATAGGCGTCCGCACCGGTTTCGAAACCCTCGATCTTGTCATTTTCCTGAGTCTTCGCCGTCAGCAATACAATAGGGATGTGGCTGGTCATCAAGTTCGATTTGAGCTGGCGTGTCATTTCGAAACCATCCATTTCCGGCATCATCACATCGCTGATGATCAGGTCCGGCAGCATTTGCATAGCCGTTTCATATCCCTCCTTGCCGTTCGAAGCCATTGAAATATCGAAATTTCGTTCGAAAATCTGCCGAACGAAATCCCGTAGTTCACGGTTGTCTTCGACGATCAAGATATGGAACCGCCTGCCCTCCTGTTCCTGAATTTCGATCCGGGCCTGCTGCAGGTATTCATTGTCTTCCTGAATAAGTTTTTCCCGCAGTGCCGTTTCGGATTCAATCCGGATATTGCTGATCTGCTCTTGCGTGTAAGCCTCCCGACTGACATTGAGCCGGATGCGGAATACACTTCCTTTCCCGACGGCGCTGCGTAACGTAATCGTACCATGATGCAGCAAAACAAGGCTTTTGGTAAGTGCGAGACCGATACCCGTTCCCGCCGTTTCCGATTTTGCCGAACTGTAATAGTTATTGAAAATTTTTTCTTGTTGTTCGGGAGGAATACCGACGCCGTTGTCTTTCACCGTAACAGTGAGTATATCCTGTCCGTCATCGTTTTTCAACAGCTCGGCCCTGACCCGGATCACTCCGCCCGGAGGAGTGAATTTGAAGGCATTGGAAAGTAGATTGTAGACAATACGTTCAATATTGGAAACCGAGAACCATACGTCCTTATGTCTGTAATCGATATTCACAATGAAGTTGATACCATTGTCCGAGGCGAAGATGCGGAAAATATCGCAGATGTTATCGATAAAGTTCAACACGTCGCCTTGTTGCACACAGACACGGGCATACCCCATCTCAATCTTACTGAGTAGCAATAGTTTATCTAACAAGCTACGCATCCGCTGCGTGTTCTTCAGCACCACGCCGAGTTTTTCCCGCAACCGTTTGTCTGTGCTTTTCTCTTCGACGATCTTTTGCAGAGGACCGACGATCAGCGTCAGCGGAGTTTTCAGGTCGTGGGAAATGTTGGCGAAGAAGTGCATTTTTTGCAGACTCATCTCTTCGGCTTGCATCTTGGCCATTCGTTCGGTATTGATCCGTTCGTTCATTTTTATCCGGGCGCGGATGATGGCGTAGGTCATACCGCCCCCCAGTAGAACGAGCAGAAAATAGACGGCATAGGCCCAACTGCTCAGATAAAAAGGTGGCCTGATCTCGATATCGAGGTACCGAGCGCCCTCTTCATCCCATGTGCTGCCGTTATAGGAGGCTTTGATTCCCAACGTATATTTCCCGGGCCGGAGATTCGAGAAAAAAACCTGATGCTGATTCTCCACATCATGCCATTCGCTATCGGCTTCGGACATTTTAACAGCGTAGTGAATATTGGCTGCATGACTGAAATTAACGGCCGTGTAGGTAAAACTGAATGAGGAGGCCTGCCGGTTGGTGAGCGTGACGGCAGAGCGGGATGAAACGGCGTTCCAGAGAGTTGCATACTCCGGATTGGTCTGCGTCCGCTGTCCGTGGATGCGAAAATCGGTGATCTCGACATTAAGCGGGTCTCGGACCTCATAGAACGTGTGGGGGAAGAAAGAGATCATGCCGTTCGTCGTACCGAAAAACAACTCTCCGTTCGAGGCCATAAAAGCCGAATTGTAGTTGAAAGTATGGTCGGGAAGTCCGTCTGCAACAGTATAGTTGATGAATTGCATGTTATCGGGATCGAAACAGCTCAAACCCGAACTGGTTCCCAACCACAGGTAGCCATAGTTGTCCTGCACGATGCTCTTTATCGAATTGGACGGCAATCCGTCCGCTGTCGTGTAGGTAACCGTTTCGCCGCTTTCATGGTCGAAGAACCTAAGTCCTCCGTTATTGGTTCCGGCCCACACGTTTCCAAGTTTGTCGACAAGCAGAGTTGTTACGAACATTTGGGAGGATGTCTGATTCGGAATCTCTTCAAGTTTATCGGTGTATTTGTCATAACGGAAAATGCCGTTATTTCGAGTTCCTATCCACAATATACCGTTGTGGTCACAAGCCAAACAGTGAATGAAACGGGTGCTGATGAATTGTTTTCGGATATTTTCAATCCGGTTCCCACTGCCTTTCCGATTGACGAATAACCCGTCGGAGGTACCTATCCAAATATCGCCATCGCGGTCTTTCATAAAAGCGAAAATATCCGTAGCTTCGATTTCACCACGCTCACATTTCAAATAAACAGTCTGTTTTGTCCGTAAATCATACCGTGTAATTCCGCCGGAGAAACTACCGATCCACAAGTACCGATCATCCTCTTTCAGCAGACAATGGACATTGTGATAGCTAACGGGAATAGCATCGGATCGATCGTCAAAATGCCGGAAATTTCGAGTGTGGCGATCAAAATAGTTCAGTCCCCCGCCTTCGGTCGCAATCCACAGCGAGTGATCGTCATTTTCAATGATTTCACGAACAGCTTTGCCACTCAGATGCTTGCGGGAATTTCCCACCGGATAGACCGAGAAATTGGCCGTATGGATGTACATGACGTTTACTCCGCCGAAATAGGTCCCGACCCACATGTTTCCCGACCGGTCCTTGCAGATGGTATAGACGGCATTGTCGTTCAGATTCGAAATATCCTCGATGTTGTGTGCGATGTGACGGCGGAATTTGAGTTCTGCGTCATAGATATCGATGCCGTTCTCGCCGCCGATCCATGCGTTACCTTGGTTGTCGAATTCGACAGTACGCAACACGTTGGTTCGTGATGCGGATGGAGCGAGCGAATGGGTCGATCCATCCTGCGGATCATAGACGAAAACACCGTATTGGCATATCCATATCCGAGAACGGCGGTCTTTGCGCACCGCATAGAACGAATTCCCGGCGACCTCCGCCACGTGGGGGCCCGTTACCGGAAGCGGAACCGGCTTACGTGTGCGGATGTCGAAACATCGAACCCCCGAATTGGTCCCCATCCAAAGGATACCATTGGCATCCTCACACAAGGAATTGATCCGGATCGGGAAAGGAGGCGGCCCGAGCGGTTCGTTGATTATCCGGAATTCGTCATTTACAAGATCGTATTCATACAGACGCCCTGCCCTCGCTGTGATGACCGAACCATCGCTGAGTTGGGTAATGACATGGCATCCCGTGAAAGCCTTACCATTCAGCGTATAGGTCTTGAACCGATCCGAATCAGGGTCATAGCAGCAAACTCCACCTTCTGTACAGACCCATATCCGGGCCGACGCATCCTCGTACACATACCGGACGAAATCATGGACTAACGATGTAGAATCGCCTGCATTATTGAGATAACGGCGCATCGTATAGCCATCGTAGCAATTCAACCCTTCATGCGTAGCGATCCACATGAACCCCTTATGGTCCTGCATGATATGGTTGATGCCACGGCTCGATAGTTTGGCATTGACAATACTGTTCTCAAAACGGATATTATCGAACTCCGAACCAATTGCCGGGAGAACTCCGCATAAAAGAAATGCAAAAATGGCTTTTCGGAAAAACTTGTTCATAGGCCGGTTATGGTTTGTAAATATAGTACAAAAACCCCAGAAAAAAGAAACTCCTTTCCAAGGTTTTTGTCAAATTCATTACATGACTTCAGCCGTCGTCCGTTATTCGATATTTACGATCCCCACGTCCGCAATGCAACTTTGAGATCGCTTTGGGCGATTCCCCCGCCACACATGGACGGCTATCGTGTTTCGGCCTTTGCGTAGCGTTTTCCGCACCTCTTCGGGTAGAGGAATCAAATCCGCATGGTAATAATGCACGGCGCGGTTCGAAAGATCCACAACTCGAACTCCGTTGATATATATTTCCATTTTCTCGTCGTAACGCGGCGTTATCCATGGCGATGCAGGAATCTCCCGAAGATCGAATTCCCGCCACATCCAAAGGTTCGGGCCCTTCCATTCAGTATTTTTACGATGTGCGGCATCCTGCTTTTCGTAGACCGAATAGCTGAGCTGATTGTCGGGATGATTGTAACCGAACGGGGCCGGACCGGTCTGCCAATCGGCAGGAGGCGCTTCCCGGCGGAACCAGTCATCACCGGGGCGGGTCATCGTGTAGTACCACTGCTGAGGAACGCGCTGCGAGTCCTCGACAACAGCCGTTACTTTCAGCGGCTCTTCGTACAGGCGTTTATGAAGTGCACGAAGTTCTTCGGCAGGGATTTTTTCGATTTCCCGATCATAGGTCAGCATACCGTTCACCTCACCCTCGACATCAGTCGTCTGGGTATAGATGGCTGCACTTAGCCCTTGGCCGATTAGTACGCGAAGCTGGAATACGGCGTTTCGGTATGCTTCGGCGAATTTCTCCGGCTCTGTATAAGTCGCATACCCCCAGTTATTTATTGCGGGATTCCACAGATGCCCTTCGACCGGAAGTCCGAGTCCTCCGAATTCCCCGATGGCAAACGCCCGGTGCGGACCGGGATTGGCCACACGTCCAGGACCGGGATAACGGTGTACATCGTCAATATCACCATTACCCATATCGACCCATCCACTGACTTCGGCAAGCCGCGTTGGATCGTAACGCTTCACCCAGTCAATCAAGCGAGGCCCACCGAACTGTCCCCAGCCTTCGTTAAACACGACCCAATTTACGATACACGGATAGTTGCGCAACTGATCTATGGTCTCCTGCAATTCCAGTTCGTACTGTGCCGCCGACCGAGCGTCCTTGTCGATACCGTCGGGATAATCTTTCAGATTGAAATTGTCTCCTGATACAGCGTCCTGCCATACGAGGATTCCGGATCGGTCACAATGATAGTAGAACCGTTCCGACTCCACCTTGATATGTTTGCGAATGGTATTGAATCCGGCTTTTTTTGTAAAATCGATGTCCGAAATCAACGCCTCTTCGGTAGGAGCCGTCAGCAGGCCGTCGGGCCACCACCCCTGATCAAGAAATCCGTATTGAAACAGAGGCTGATCGTTGAGCAGTATCCGATTCTTACCTTCAGCATCTTTGCCTATTGAAACCTTGCGCATGCCGAAATAGGACTCCGCAATGTCGGTTACGCGGCCATTACGGACAACCTCCATTCTCAGCCCATAGAGAAACGGTGCATCCGGAGACCAGAGTTTAGGCGACGGCAGTTTGAGTTCGGCCTGTTCGCCACTTGCAACCGTCGTTTGCGCAACGCATTTTTTTTCATCGAATGCGGAATAACGTATTTCGGCGTCCGGATCCGATGTCTCGGTGCGGATCAGGAACCGCTCGTTGTCGACATCCGGAATTCCGTGATGGCTGACGATGTGACAATCATCGACCGGCTCGATCCAAACCGTTTTCCAGATACCCGATACGGGTGTGTACCAGATACCCTTCGGATCAAGCGTCTGTTTGCCTTTGGGTTGTTTTCCCTCGCTGCTCGGGTCGGTAACCTCCACGATTAGTTCCTGCGGTTTGCCGGAAGTCAGGAAATTGGTAATATCGAAGCTGAATGCGACGTTTCCTCCTTCATGCGTCCCGACCTTTTTCCCGTTCAACCGGATCGTCGAAATGTAATCGACGGCTCCGAAATGCAGCAGAACGCGCTTGTCTTTCCATGCAGCCGGAATTTCGAATATTCTTCGGTACCAAAGTTTTTCAGTGGGTAAGAAACTGCGCTTAACCCCCGAGAGAGCCGACTCAATGGCGAAAGGAACCAGAATTTTCCCATCATCGAATGCACTTGAGGTTTGTTCTACGGGAGTTACGGCGTAATCCCATAGACCGTTGAGGTTCATCCATGCAGAGCGTACCAATTGTGGCCGAGGGTATTCAGGCAACGGACACACAGGATTGACCTCAGCCGCCCACCGGGTCATGATATGCCCTTCGACCGGTTTCCATTGAGCATACCCCGGCAGAATATAGCATCCAACGGTGAAAATGGTTAAAAAGATACGGAATGATTTCATCTTTTATGCATGTCGTTAATGTTGTCCATTCTGATAAGAGGGATGATTCGGCAGACGGAACGTCCGGCGAGGTGTTGGTAGCCCGGCTTCTTTACGTTTCTTATTATATATTTCCAACATTCTTGCTCCCCGGAAACGGGCCTGTCCATTGTCTGCAATATCGTCAGGCAGTTGCTTTGCCCAGTCGAGGTAGATGCCGAAAAGCTCCTTGTATTTTTCAGGGTATTTATCCTTAAGCCCTTCCTGCTCGCCGGGATCTTTTTCCAGATCATAGAGATTCCATTCCTTCTGCTGGTGAGGATCGGAAACTAATTTCCAATTCCCTTGCCGGATTGCAAAATTATGACGGGCAGGATCGGGACTAACACGCTTCGATGAGCACCAGAAAAGCACATCGTGGGGTGCGCGCTTGTTTTTCCCCGTAAGGTAAGGCATCAGATCGACACCGTGCATCTGCTTATGCGGCAGCGAAACCAGCGACATAATCGTTGGAGCGATGTCGATACTGATGACCGGCTGCTCGTAAACCTGCCCTGCCGGGATCGTACCGGGATAGCTGACGATGAATGGTACACGAATGCCGCCCTCGTAGAACGATCCCTTGTACCCGCGCAGAGGCCCGTTGTCCCCGTGCTGCTGGACACCGCCGTTGTCGCTCAAGTAAAAAATGATCGTGTTATCCCGAATTTTAAGCCGTTCGAGTACATCAACAATCTCACCCACCCCCTGATCGAGAGCCAAAGTCATGGCCCATACAATTTCATCATGAGTCGGTTTATCCGGATTCTTGGCAACTTTGTCTACCAACTCTTTGGGAGCTTGCAAGGGCGAGTGAATCGCATTGTAAGGCACATATAGGAAAAATGGCCTGTCTGCATTTTTCTCGATGAAATCGACGCTGCGTTTCGAGAACTCATAGGTAGCGTAATCCATCTCGATCGCAGGATCGAAATTCTCGAAGGTCATTTCGAAACCGTCCCACATACCGTCCCATTTATTACCGACCACAGGGTCCCAGTAATCATGCATACCGTCGATAAAGCCGAAAAACTCGTCGAAACCGCGATTGTTGGGATGGTTGCGGATATAATCGCCCAAATGCCACTTCCCGAATACGGCCGTCGCATAACCTTTCGGACGAAGATATTCACTCAAGATTTTCTCTTCGAGAGGGACGCCACCGACCGATGTCGCAGCAAGACCATAGTTGCCGAATGTCTGCTGGTATTTCCCGGTCATAAGTCCGGCCCGGGTCGGACTGGACAGATTGCCCGATGTGTAAGCCTGCATACATCTTACACCGCTTGCCGCCAAGGCGTCGATATTCGGCGTACTGATCGGTTTGTTGTGCGGATAACAGTTTATACCGCCGTAACCCTGATCATCGACCAAAATCACGATAATGTTGGGCTGAGAAGGCCGGGCTGCCTGAACTCCGGCATTTGCTGCGGGTAATGCAAGCAGCGACAATGGAATAAACTTATTGTTCATGGTCAAATACTTTTACGGTTATCATTTGGTTCCCGAAGGTTTGGGCAATACGGCACTCTTCGACAGTGGAGTTCCCAGAATCGGGAAATCCTTCCGGTCCCAGTCGATTTTCTGCGCCCGGGGCGAGCGCGTATCGCCCATACCCTTGGGATCGGTCTTCGTGTCGCGGGCATGGTAGAGGATATAATCCTCGCGGCCGTCGGGCGATTTGAAAAAGCTATTGTGCCCTGTTCCATAAACTCCGTTCTCGGGAGACTGTCGGAAAATCGGTTCGGGATACTTCACCCATGATGCCGGGTCGAGCAGGTCCGCGTTGCTTTTGGCGGTGAGCAGTCCGAGACAGTAGTAAGGCGTCCATACGCCACTTGCCGAGTAGACGATATGAATGTATTTACCGTTAGGGCTTTTCAGCGGTTGAGGTCCTTCGTTCACATAGATGATGTGTCGTGGCTGCGAACCGTCTTCATTGATGTAATGGCGTTCCCATTCCAATTCAGGCTGGGAAATCAATATGCGCTCCGACGCAAGCGTCCACGGATTTGCCAGCCGAGCAATATAAATGCACTGCGTTTCCGTATCGATACGTCGTGTCTGCCATCCCGACCAGACCATATACCATTCTCCGTCATGTTCAAATACCGAACCGTCGATGGCCCAGTTATTGTCGGGATCGGTGCTGATACGTCCTTTTAGAACAAACTCGCCATGAAAAGAATTTTCATTCGGGTTTTCCAGCACATAAAGCTGGTGATTATCCGTATTGCCGTCATCAGCGGCATAATAAACATACCATTTTCCGTCGATGTTGTGGATCTCGGGCGCCCATAGATGTTTCGAGTTCGAGGGATCGGTCGGAACCCAGATTGTCTTTTTCGGGGCATTGCGCAGATCGGTGATATCATCGGCCATCCAAAGAACCAGGCTGTCCTTCATGGTATGCATGTAGTAGTATTTTCCCGCATGCCACAGTGCCCAAGGGTCGGGGCCCCGATCGAGTAACGGATTCGTGTAAGTTTCGGTCGTGCGGAGTTGTCGGCTGCATCCGGAGAAAAGGACTATTGCCAGCAGCAGAGAGCCGAAAAGGAATTTTACTGTTTTCATAAATATTTTTTACGGTTTGTTACTGTTTGGTCCCGAGGTCGGCGGACTGGACCGCTGCGTAGCGGACGTTCAGCCGCTGGAGTTCTTCTCGGGGCATTTTGTCGATTCGCTCGATATCGCACGAGCCGAAAGCGTCCTTGAACCGGGTCATCGGGTCGAGATGCGCCGCATAGTTCCAGTTAAGAGTCGTCAGCACACCCCGTCCCCGGCGGGGAACCGTGACCCGGAATGCTTCGAGCTGCAATCCGCGTGGCTGCCCCGGATAAAGGCTGCCATCCCAATTCATGGTTTGTCGTGTATTATGTGCAGCGATACGGGCGACTTTAAGGTAATGTTCGTCCCCGGTAATCAGATAGAGCCGATAGAAATTGAACGAGTTCCATGCAAATCCCAGATCAGCTGCCACTTGTCCGACAGCAATCAGGTGCTGGCCGACCATGCTTCGTTCTTTAGGAACTACGACGGGAATATTACAATCTTCCTCCACCGGAATTTCGTGCATATAAACCCATGTTTCGGTGTAGGTTGCCGCCTGTTCCGCTGCTGCCAGCCATCGTCGGTCACCTGTCAGGTCATAAAGCGATAGAAAGCCGTTCAACGCCATCTGTCCCGATTCGCTGTCGATCGTTTGCGGATTATCCGTCACACAGGCTACATATGCATATTCGTTGTGAATCCGCTCATAGCAAAATTCCCCGGCGCGCAAGGCTGCATCCCGGTATTTGGAGTCATTGGTCGCCAGGTAGAGATTAACAAGGTAACGAACAACACAAATAGTAAGGAACTTGTTTTCATTAGTCGCAGGATGGCGGCCATTGACGATCCGGGTGTGGTCGTAGGCGAAATACCAGCTTCCGTCGGGATTCTGGTTGGCTGTCAGCCACTCCCCGAATTTCCGGCAAGCACCAATCCAGACAGGATTGTAAATGTTATTACGCCGGGCGAAACACCAAGCCTCGAGCAAACTCTCCATGCCGCCCGTTATCGTACGCAGCGTGGAGTGCTTGCGGAACCGTCCTACGGTCCCATCCTTTTTCGGATCGTACCAGCAGCGGGGATATCCTAATCCGGTCAGACTTTTACCGCTCCAAAAATCCAAAACATCCTTCCCTTTATTCAAGGTTTCCCTGTCGCCTTTCTCGACACCTTCCCGGTAGAGGTAGTAGCCCGTGGCAACCTGCATCCCCACGAATCCCATCTGATAGTCTATCCCCATCGGCCTGAAATCTTTCAGGCTGACCTGAAACGGGAAGCCCGGCTCGTCGTATATGCCGCCTGTGCGGACCGACGGGACATAGTAGCCAAGTAATGTTTCAATGAGCCCTTTGTAAACCTGCTCCGAATCAGTCTTGTGAATTTCAGGGTCGTAACATTCGAACGTCCGTTCCCAGTTCTGTTTCACTGCAGCCGCGTAATCCGGTGTGCGGGAAAAAGACAGTTCGAGCGTGTATGCATGACGGACGTTCGGATGAACCGGATGCGACCTTGCTCCGAATCCCCCGCGGCGCCCTTCCTCAGTTCCCGGATAGGCAAATAACATTTGTATTCGGTTATCTTGTTTCCTAATACCCAGCGATCCGAACTGATATCCCCTGTCAACGCGGGAACCGGTCCGATCGGCCATAACAGTTCGGGATTCCGGGGCTTTCTGGATGATCGAAAGCGTAAATCCGTCCTCCGGATTCCGGGACATCACGACGGGCAGGGGAAGGCGGTCATTGCGATAGAGGAAGCAGTCGTCGTTTTTTTGCGGAATATGCGGCGGAAGGTTTCCGGCCCGCGTAAAACTGGATTTATACCAGACAGCAGGGATGAAAAACTCATATTTGCCAAAATCGGACTTTCGGCCGACGACGAGTCCGAACAACGAGTTGAACGAGTCATCCAAGGCTGATGCGTTTCCGATTTCGACCGTCCGTTGCAACTCGATACCGCTGTTCATGTGCAGACGATAAATATCCGTAACCATAAATCGGGAGCCGTTTGCAGAGATTGCTTCGCCCCGGCAACACAACGCCCCGTTTTCCTGCGTGCAGTCGGAATAGGCCGCCGAAACGACCTCCCCATCAACTACAAGAGTTATGGGCACTCTGTCGAAAAATTCGACCTTTTGTGTTCCCGAAATTATGTCAAGCCGGAACTTACGGCCCGTCGGGACAACCTCGACAGAAGTTTCGCCGGAAACGATCCGCAATGCGCATACTGCCCGGTCCGTTGCGGCGGACAGAGTCAGGAGGAAGAACAGAACGGCAAATCTTATTCTCATGAATGGATTTTCTTTGTTATAACCGATCGGTTCCACCCCTGTCCGCTCTAATAAAAACGGACAGGGGCGAACGGAAACTATTCGGACAAGGACCTCAGTTTGGGATATTCGGTACCCATCTCCCAGACCGTATCGAAATCCCAGTTAGCGTTTGGTTCCGTGAATGTCGCCTGCTGTTTGAGACTCTCGGCAGGAACATTCTTGTACGCAAAGCGCGATCCAGCCGGAACTTCGTCGGAAATATACACATACTGGTTCTGCATCGTCGCTGTACCTTCAGGGGTAAAGCAGTCGCCGAAAACCACTTTGGTATTCTGTTGCTGAGCAGTGGCTACGAACTGAAAAAGGCCCGAAAAATATCTGGTTCCATTGGCATGCGTAGGTCCTGAAGTCGTCCCGGTATTGTAGCAGTTTTTCAACAGGATGGGAACGGCGACCGTAGCATTGTATGCGCCGCCGAAAATGCCTGCGCTGTTACAGTTACCGTTCGCATTCGTTCCTGTGGTCGAACAGTTGCCTCGGTTGTAGCAATCGGTAATCGTTGCCGTATAGGCCAGAGCTCCGTCCACCCTGCCCAAAATACCAGCTGCTGTTCCCTGTGCCGTGAGCGTGGCATTGTTGAAACAACGCTCTATTTCGGAATCGGCGTTGAACGTATAGCCCAGAATGCCGGCTGCCTGTCCGTTGGCCGACTGGCTCGTGATGTCCCCCTTATTACTACATTCACGAATGATTACGGCCCCGTTCCCGAGCACAGTGCGTTCTGCACGACCGGCGATACCGGCTGTATGGTGGTGGCCGAAGATAAGTCCGGTGTTGTGGCAGTTCCGGATGACGACCGGATCCGTATCGACCGACTGTACCAGCGCGACGATGCCGCCCACACCGTTCATGTAGGCAGTTCCGACAACTCCATTGACTTTGATGGTATTACTGCAATACTCGATGTCGCCCGAGGAATAACCCGCCAGTCCGGCCACATAACACAGCTGGTCGTTTTTGCCGAGCGAACTCTCCACCAGTCCGTTACCTGCGGTATGGCATGAGAGGATGAGTCCCTTGTTAGAACCAACTAACGCTGCTGCATAATAGTCTCCGACGACAGACGGGTTTTCCAAGCAAATATTACGCAGTATACCCATTTCGCCGACCTCGGCAAATAGTGCCACATTGCGCATGGTGCGTTGCTCAATCTGCAGGTTCAGGATTTTGTATTGCTCCGACGTGCGCCCCGTTTGGGGATCGTCGATGTTGCCTTTACCTGCATCATAGGTCCCCGTGAACTCTCCGCGGAAATATTGATTCTTGCTGGCGTCAGTCTCTATGCTTGTACTGACGGGCGTAAACGTATAACCCGCAAAGTCAATGTCGGCGGTCTGACGGAAATTTCCACTCAAGAAATTACGGATGTTCGATACATGCCGCGGCTTGGTAACAATGAAAGGATCGCTTTCGGTACCTTCACCGCTCTCTGCGTCAAAGAAATTATGGTCGCTAACGATATTGCTGAAAAGCTCCAGCGGTTCGGTTTCGCCATCCTTAAAGTCGAGATACGCTTCCAACTGACAGAAGACCTTACCCACATAGCCATAAGTGTCGATCCATTTCACTGCAGCAAGGTTGTAGGACATCTCCTGATTGGGCGACTGTTGGATCTCGATAACGTCGATCTGTTCCGCAGTCTCGGCTTCGCCTTTACGCAGAATAAGCCGATATCCGTCCGCACCGACAATCGTCGGCCATGAAAGTTTGAACTCTTCGTCGTTATGCAGTGTGATGACGGGTGTGGCGAGTGTCTCGCGTTGCTCGATATCGAGCGGAAAGACCGTACCGCTCGTCGTGGAAGTAAAGTTAAAACTTCCATGCCGCACGTCGCCTGTTTTATTAATATCAGCCTTAATATAATAGGTGACGGTGCCTTCGCCCACTTCGGGATTCGCCCCCTCGTATTGATCGTCAAGTTCGAGCCATTCCGCTTGCTGCTGGGTTAGTTTGTCGGTAAGTGTGGCGTCGAACGCTTTGACGTTAGTCGTCAACACGAGTTTCTGGGTTCCCGCGCCAACGCCATAGACCAGCTTCTCGGTATCGAATCTGACATACGGTTCAGCGGCCTGCTGTGTAACGTCGATGTCAAAGGCCTCCTGCCATCCCTCTACCGTAAACCGCAGAATACCGCTGCGAGGCGTATCGTAGGGATTCGTACTGATACGGAGGGAGATCAGTGTGTACCGGCTACCATCCGTAGGAGTAGCGGACATCCATGTCTCATCCAAAGATGCCCCGGGCTGCACTTCGAGCGTCCACTTTTCATCTTCCTGCACCCGGACCTGGACTTCCGCCTCCTGACTGGGTAACGAAAGTCCCTCGGCAATGAGTTCTTCAATGGTCTTATAAAGTTTGATTATTTCGGGATCGCCTTTCGGATAAACGATCTCGTTGTCATTACAGCCTCCCGATAATAATAGGAGAGGGCTGCCGATGAGCGTCATCAGCACCCTGAAAATTGAGCTTTTCATAGCTGTCGTAAAGTCGTTTTTCGGTTCATATTGTGATACAACTTACGCTTCGCCAAAAGTTCCCATATGCATCACATAACAAAGATAGCAATTCTCGTTATGACGAATGAGAAATTTTGTTTCCGGAACAGGTAAAATCGTTTACACACAGCGCAAAACAGACCGAAAACTCCGACATATGCGGTTTTCCGTGTGCGATTTTACGACAATTGAAAACAATTTTCCTGTTCGAAACGCTATTTTCTTCTATATTTGTGACAAGAAGGCTTCGCCAAACCTCCGTATGCTCTGATTCCAGAGTGATTATTAACCTAAATGCAAACTATGAAACCAAATTCTACGCTGTATATGACTTTGAAGTTCGCGGCCTCGCTGGTCATCGTTCTTCTCAGCGTATCTATGCCGGCTGCAGCCCAAAACACGCGCATAATTCAAGGTATGGTGCTGGATGAAAAGGGCGCTCCGATTCTCGGGGCTACGGTTGCAGTTTCCGGGACGACACAAGGTACATCCACAAATGTGGACGGCCGTTTCGAGTTGAAAATTCCCCAACATACGAAATTCCTGAACGTTTCTTTCGTGGGGTATGCTTCCAAACGGATCGAGATAGGTTCGGCGAAACAACTTAAGATCACACTCGAACCTGACGCAAAACAGATAGAGGATGTCGTGGTTATTGGCTACGGAGCCGTGCGCAAAAGCGACCTGACAGGCGCCGTAAGCGTTTTGGATGTAAAAGATAAGACTGAAACCCTGCCCTTTACTTCTATCGACCAATTCATGCAAGGTCGTATCGCCGGCGTCAATATCAGCCAGAACAGTGGCGCCCCTGGTGATGGCATGCGCATCCAAATTCGGGGTATTTCCACACTCTCTGGTGATACGCAGCCTCTTTATGTCGTGGACGGATTCCCGATCGAAGGTGCATCGGCACGCAGTTCGGGTTCGATCGCCGAACTCAGTTCCCAGCCGGGAATGAATCCGCTGGCCTCGATCAACCCCAACGACATTGAATCGATTCAGGTACTGAAAGACGCCTCGGCGACAGCCATCTACGGTTCACGTGCGACAAACGGTGTAGTGCTAATCACCACCAAACAGGGACGGGAAGGTTCCGTGAGAATCAATTACAATTTCCGAGGGGATGTTTCTGTTGTATCGAAAAAATATGATTTGCTGAACGGATATGAGTATGCACTTTATCAGAATGCCCTTGATCGTGTTTGGGACGGTTTGGACATGTATGGAAATCCCAATCCGACAGAACGGGTAGAACGGCACTCCCCGGAAGCACTCGAACGTTATAAAACGATCGGAACGGATTGGCAGGACCTGATGTATGAAACGGCATTCTCTCAAGATCATAACATTTCGTTCACTGGAGGCAACAAAACATCGCAGTTCAGTATCAGCGGCGGCTATACCGACCAGAAAGGCATTATTATGAATACGGGGTTGGAACGTTACACCTTCCGTATGAATTATCTTTACAACATCAACTCCCGGTTAAAATTGACCGCCAATGCCAATTATACGAATCTGAAACAGTCGCAGACCTCTCATTCGCAGAATGGTAGCGAAGTACAGATGATCCGTCGTATTTTAACCATGCGTCCTAACTTAACTCCGTTTGATGTCGTTTATGAAGAAGATACATTCGAAGGAATCGTTGTGGACAATCCCTATACGATGGCTACAAAATTAAAGGACGATTTTCTCGAGCAGACATTACAAGCCAACCTTGCTTTGAACTACAATATCGGCAAAGGTTTCGGAGCCAAGGTAGCCGGTAGCTTAGTATCCGTATTCGGGCAGCGCAAGACCTACTATCCTTATGATACGTCCGCCGGTGAAACATACAACGGTATGGCTTTTCGAGGCGACAACAAACGATTGAATTACACTTTTGAAGCGCAGCTCAATTATAACCGAACCTTTAATAAAGCCCATCGGCTGAATGGCGTCCTCGTATGGGAGTATTCTTCCCGGCAGACGGATAATTTGCAGATTCAGGCCGGAGACTTCCCTGATGACAACCTGTCGTATAATAACATCGGTCAGGGACTCACCACTACGAACAAAAATAGCAATATCATGAATATCCTGCTATCGTCATTCGTTGCACGATTCAACTACAGCTACAAAGACCGTTATATTTTCACCGTTACGGGCCGCTATGACGGATCATCTCTGCTGTCGGAAGGCAACCAATGGAAGTTCTTTCCGTCTGCGGCCGTAGCATGGAATATCGATCAGGAACAGTTTTTAAAGAGTGCCGATTTCATCTCAAAATTGCGTATCCGCGGCAGCTTCGGTATGACCGGCAATCAGAATATCGCTTACGGCGCGCCCCGAATGATTATGAACCAAGTACGTACGGCTAATAACGGTTCCTCCCCGACACACGGTTACGTACCCGGAAATCCTGAAAACCCCGATCTCGGTTGGGAGAACACCAAAGCATACAATCTCGGTCTGGAGATGGGCTTTGTCAAAAACCGCTATCGCTTAAACATAGATATTTATAAACGTGTCACTTCTGACCTGTTGTTCAATTTTCCGCTGCCTCCTTCGTCGGGTCATGGAAGCATTCCCGTGAATATGGGACAGATCTCGAACAAGGGTATCGAAATCGAGGTCGGAGCCGATATCATTTCCCGACGCAAGTTCAGCTGGAGTGTCGGAGCCAACTGGTATATGAACCGGAATATGGTCGATGATATCAGGAATAACGTAATCGAAGGCGTAACTTATCTGTCGGGCGGTTCTGCGCTGGGCCAGAGTATCCATCGTACGATGGCAGGTTATCCGATCGGCAGCTTCTACGGTTATGTGACGAACGGCATTTACCAGACGCCCGAGGAAGCCGCCAAAGCACCGGCCGATACGCCTGCCGCCGTTCCCGGCTCGATCCGTTATCTGGATATCAGCGGCCCAGACGGATTGCCCGACGGCAAAATCGATTCGAACGACCGCACGATATTGGGTTCCTCTCAACCCGATTTCAACTACGGAATCTCAACCGACTTGAAATGAAAAAATTTGTCACTAAGCATCCTCATTAACGGCAGCGTAGGCGGCAAAATCGCGAACCTGAACCGTTATCTATTGGATGCGTTCGATGACAAACAGACCAATGTACGTCGTGAGGCATGGGAAGGACGTTGGCAAGGTCCCGGAACAAGTAATTTTTATCCGGCACTTAACGGAGCTTACAAAGACGCATTTTTTCAATCCCGCTTCTCGACCATGTTCCTCGAAGATGCAACGTATATCCGTCTGAAAAATGTTACACTGAGCTATGCATTTGCACTGAAGAAGATCCCTTGGATCAAACGCATCTCTGTATTCGTAACAGGAACCAACCTGCTGACATTCACCGATTATTCGGGTTACGATCCCGAAGTGAGCATTTCACGCAGCGCACTCAGTCCCAATGTGGATTACGCGGCCTATCCCTCCGTCCGCACCGTTTCATTCGGTGTCAATCTGGAATTCTAACCGTTAAGCAGTATGATTATGAAAAAACAAATATCTAAATTGTTTGTTGCAGCCGGCATCGTCGCCATGGCAACATCGTGTATCGACGACGATATGATTGATCGGGTCGATTTCCGGAATTATTATAAGACCGAGACCGATGCACAAACTGCCATTAATGGCGTATACAGCACACTTTATTCATTCGATTACCACAAATGGAGCTGGGTCATTGCACATCCTTGTTTCGAGGATTGCATGTATGCTACGGGTGGTGCGGCCAATCAGCTATCCATGAATGCTATCGGAGGAAATACAAGTGACCTGACCAATCCTTGGACGGCTCTGTATGGTGCTATCAATGCAGCGAATGCCGTAATCCGCTATGTGCCGGAGATTGAGTTCAAGAATGAGAATGACCGTAACCGGATTATTGCAGAAGCCCATTTCCTGCGTGGATTCTATTATTATGACTTGGTGCGACTATATGCGGGTAAAAGCGGTATTCCTCTTCATACGGAACCCGTAGAAGATATGTCGAATGTTTATCATCAAGATACGGCGGCCAAACATGTCTACAACTTGATTATCGACGATTTCAAATATGCCGCGGGGAAAAATCCCGACGGATCGTTGCGACTTCCTCTCTACAAAAACCTGCAGGCCGAGGCGGGACGGGTTACAAACGGCGCAGCATACGCTTATTTGGCCGACGTGCACAATACACTTGGAGAGTGGGACCTTGCCGTGAAATATGCCGATACCGTAATTCGTTCCAACCAGTATAAACTGATTCAAAATTATGCGGACCTTTGGGATATCAACCTTGAGGCCGCTGCCAATGATGAGAAAATATTCTATGTCCCGTTTTATCAGGATAAGGAAGCAGCGCAAAGGACTTCATTGGGGACGGCTGTCACATTTCTTTACAACCCATCGGGGGTGAATCTCGACGGTACGGCGCTGAGCGGCAATCCTCAGATGAAGGGTCAGGGATTCAATCGTGTTCAGAAATGGTTCATACGTTTTTTCCACGACGATATGGAAAATTTAGGTTACAGCGATGGCACGAAGTCGAACGCAGATGCCGATTTGATTTACAAGGATTACCGAATCGAAACAACTTGGTGGCGTAACTTTAAGTCCCGTAATAATACGACCGGGGTTTTAGGAGACAAGTCAGCTTATCCTGCAAGCGGAGGAGCACATGACGATTGGGGTTACATCCGTAAATACATTGATCCGAACGGTGTCAATAACTGGACGAACGGTAACGATTATGTCCGCATGCGTTTTGCAGATATGTACCTGATACAGGCCGAAGCCTATAACGAATTGGGCGAATATGAAAAAGCATGTGAGGCAATAGATAAAATCCGCGAACGGGCACGCCATGCTGACGGACAAGAACGCCAATGGCCAAAATTCCTCAGTCAAACACGGGAAGACAATATTGGGCGCACATTATCGAAAGATGAATTCCGCTGGCTTGTTTTCATGGAACGTGGATTGGAATTCGCCGGAGAAAATCGCCGTTTCTTCGATCTGAAAAGGATGCGCAAGGATGATAATACCATGATGTATGACTATATGATGAATACCTATATCCCTAATATGGCAGCTAAATATCCGGCATTCGTGAATTCCACGACAGTACTTGCAGAACGCAAGAAATGGTGGCCCAAGCCCTTTACTGAAGTTGATAGAAATCCCGGAGTCCAGCAAAATCCAGGATATTAATTATCACATGTTATAAAAAGGCTGAATTTAAACTGCACCCTAAAAGTTAAACACAAAACTTTTAGGGTGCAGACTTTATGAATTGGTTTGAATAGATATCGGATATATAGCGTCTGATCGCCGCGCAGCGAGAACGTCAGCTCCCGGAATGCATTTCGGGGAAACGCAGGTCCGGGCACCATGAAGCGTCCGCAGGCCGTCGAGTCTGAAACGTCGAAAGGAGTTTGCGAATGCCGCATACATCGGCCAACTCCTTCAAATAAACATTCATCTTTTGATTACTGCACACAGGCAATAATACACCATGCATTTGACAATAGTTATTGTCGCGGTAACGGGATAAAATCTCCTGCGCTGCATCTATTATCGGGATATTACACATACTTCCGGTTTTCTAGCGCGGCTTACGAATCCAATTCACACCATTTATGTCTACCGCAATATGTTCCGGCCGAAGTTGTTTCACCTCTGAAAATGCTAGTCCTGTCAGGCAACAAAACGCGAAAACGTCCCGTATCTGCGACAATCGGGGAATGTCGATCTGCTTATCAAGCAGTTTTTTTTCAGCTCGGACTTATCAAGAAAATCACGTTCCACCTGCTCTTTATGAAATTGAATTCCAAGATAGGGATCTGTCTTCAACCACCCTTTCGTCATGGCGATACGGGTTATCTTTTTCAGATTCTTGAGATATTGAATCGTCGTATTATGGCTGCATTTCCGCTCGGTCTTCAAAAAGAACTCGTAATCTTCGATGAACTGACGGGACATTTCATCCAAATAAATATCCTCCCGATGATAGGTACATTGCAGAAACTGTATGATCAATTTACGGCAGGTTTCATAACGTACCACCGTTGCAGGAGCAATGTCTATCCTCGATAGTTTTTTTCTGTTTTTCATTATGTTCTACAAATACCTCACAGTGTATGACGTTCGGGAGTGTTTTTCCCCAAGTAGCGATCAAGAATAGCATGAGCGGATAACTCCAAACCTTCCAATTCGATATCACGCTGAATACGAAAAATATTAGCGGAAATAGCATCCAGATAGAGGTTCAGGTCTTTTCCTCCACGTCCGTTTTCAACGGCTTTACCTTTAGCCTGATTCCATAGTCGAGGAGAAATGAAGCGTTTAACAGAAGCATCGGCACGTTGACCATTCACTGTGATACGCATAAAAATCGGAGCTTCGCCCGCTTTGTTCAGCTTGGTTCTGCGGATATAAAACAGCAGACCGAAAGTAGTCCTTTCCATAGACACTAATTTAAGGTTACAAAATTAACTTTCTAAGTGTCTTTTGTCAAGAAGTAAAACACTGCAATTATATGTAAATCAAGAAAATTACAGCCAAATCGGTGTACTTTTTTTAGCCATATTTAGGTACACCGAATAGGCCACAAGTAATATGCCTAAAATTGCATTTTTTTGTATCCGGCCAAAAACAAAATACGCTGTAAATTTATATTTACAGCGTATTGCATTTTTACTCGTAGTCTTTTGGCGGAAAGAGAGGGATTCGAACCCCCGGAGCCTTGCAGCTCAACGGTTTTCAAGACCGCCGCAATCGACCACTCTGCCATCTTTCCGGGGACAAAAGTAACACGGATTTTCCATTCTGCCAAATCTTTATCCCGTTTATTCCCGGCACAGGGCGGCAATGTTCCGATTCCGCACTATAATTTTTGACTTTTAGGAAAATTGCATATCTTTGCCAATAGGTTAGGAAGAGACGCAACTTTTCACACTAAAATAATATGAACAAAGCGCAGTTGGTCGAGGCTATCGCTCTCGATGCGAACATTTCGAAAATCGACGCGCGCAAAGCTGTCGATGCCATTATCCGGGTGACCGTACAGTCGCTCCGCGAGGGAGAACGCCTTACCCTCACGGGCTTGGGTACGTTCAGCGTGCAGCAGAAAGCCGCGCGCATAGGCCGCAATCCCCGCACGGGTGCAGCTGTAAAGATTCCGCCCCGCAAGGCCGTCAAATTCCGTCCGACGATCGAGCTTGAATAGTCTCCTGCGTCATTCAAAAACCTTTTCACGCATGCCCGAAATCTCACAACGCGCCGAGCTGATGCCGGCATCTCCGATACGCAAACTCGTTCCGCTGGCGGAAGCCGCCCGGGCGCGGGGAATCCGAATTTACCACCTCAATATCGGTCAGCCCGATTTGCCGTCGCCCCAGACGGGACTCGCAGCGTTGAAGAAGATCGACCGCAAAGTACTCGAATACAGCCCCAGCGACGGTTACCGGTCGCTCCGCGAAAAGCTGGCGGGCTACTACCAGCAATACCAGATCAAACTTTCGCCCGAAGAGATCATCGTCACCACGGGAGGTTCCGAAGCGGTGCTGTTCGCCTTCATGTCGTGCCTGAACCCCGGCGACGAGATCATCGTGCCCGAACCGGCCTATGCCAACTACATGGCTTTCGCCATCTCGGCGGGCGCCGTGATCCGTCCGGTCGTCTCGTCGATCGAACAAGGCTTTGCGCTGCCCGACGTCGCGGAGTTCGAAAAACTGATCAACGAGCGCACGCGCGGCATCCTGATCTGCAACCCCAACAACCCCACGGGTTACCTCTACACCCGCAAAGAGATGGAGCGCATCCGCGATCTGGTGAAGAAATACGATCTGTTCCTCTTCTCCGACGAGGTTTACCGCGAATTCATCTATACCGGCTCTCCCTATATCTCGGCCTGCCACCTCGAAGGCGTCGAACAGAACGTCGTGCTGATCGACTCGGTGTCGAAACGCTACTCCGAATGCGGTATCCGCATCGGCGCGCTCATCACCAAGAACAAAAAACTGCGCGACGCAGTGATGAAATTTTGTCAGGCGCGACTCTCGCCGCCGCTGATCGGCCAGATTGTCGCCGAAGCCTCGATCGACGCTCCGCGCTCCTACAGCACCGAAGTCTACGAAGAGTATATCGAACGCCGCAAATGCCTGATCGACGGACTCAACCGTATTCCGGGCGTCTACTCGCCGATTCCGATGGGGGCCTTCTACACCGTGGCGCGGCTCCCGGTCGAGGACAGCGACGACTTCTGCGCATGGTGTCTTTCGGATTTCGAATACGAAGGAGAAACCGTCATGCTCGCCCCGGCTTCGGGCTTCTACTCCGACCCGACCCGCGGCCGCAACGAGGTCCGCATCGCTTATGTTCTCAAGAAAGAGGACCTCGAACGGTCGCTGCTCATTCTGGGCAAGGCGCTCGAAGCGTATAACAACCGGAAATAATCCGGCATGGAACGAAGACTCAGGTGCGGCATGAGACATGCCGCACTTTTTTCATGCGGCAGCCCTGCCCGTCCTTTCGGCCAATCCTATACCATTCAGGTCAATTTTCAGGAAATTTAGGCCAAAAAGTTTGGGCGGCGGGAATAGTTTTTATACTTTTGCCTCGATTTTTCGCACTCCGCAGTGCGGACAGTATAAACCAAACCAATACGTTATGAAAAAAATTTTCCTACTTCTGGCCGCCGCTGCCGTCGCCTCCGGAGCATACGCCGAAGGATATCAGGTGAACAACCTCTCCTCGAAGCAGAACGGTATGGGCCATGTGGGTACAGCCATGAAACTCAACTCCGAATCGATCTGGTTCAACCCCGCCGCCGCTTCGTTTCAGGACTCCGAGTTCGACATTTCGGTCGGCATCACGGGTATCGCTTCGAAGGCTACCTATACGTCGCTCCCCGACTATACGGGCAAGACCAAGCCGCTGCACTACACCTCGGACAACAGCATAGCCACTCCGCTTTACGCCTATTTCAACTACAAACCCCTCGACTGGATGTCGGTCGGTCTGGCCTTCAACACGCCGTTCGGCTCCTCGATGGACTGGGGCAACAACTGGCCGGGAGCGCAGCTCGTGCAGTCGATCAATCTCAAGGCATACAACGTCCAGCCGACCGTCTCGTTCAAACTCTGCGAGCACCTCTCCGTCGGCGGCGGTCTGATGATGACATGGGGTAAATTCGACCTCTCGCGTTCGCTGCTGCCTATCGGTGCGGACAACGCGCAGAACAATGCGCTCATGGGCGCATTGCAAATGCTCAATCCGCAAATGCCCAACCTCTTCGAAATGGCCGGGGACAAAAATCTGATGTCGCTGGGCCTCGAAGGCAAAGCCAAGATGGCCGTCGGCGTCAACCTCGGCATGATGTGAGACATCAACGAACAGTGGTCGCTGGGCTTCACCTACCGTTCGAAACTCAAAATGAAGGTCAATTCGGGTTCGATCGACCTGCGTATGATCGACAACGCCCAGATCGCTCAGGCAATCGGCCAGCTCCTGCCCCAATTGGGTCTCGACCCCGCCAAACTCACGTCGGCCGTCGTGAAGACCGAACTGCCCCTGCCGGCGTCGCTGACGTGGGGCGTCAGCTTCCGCCCCGTTCCGAAGTGGGAATTCGCCGTCGATCTGCAATATGTGCTCTGGAGCGCCTACGACCAGCTCGACGTCCGGATTCTCGACCCCGACAGCAATACGCCCGTGCTGAACATTCCGGTCAGCGACAAGAAATACTCCAATACGCTGGCGTTCCGCTTCGGCGGCCAGTACCACGCTCTCGACTGGCTGACGGCCCGCATGGGTATGTACGTGGACGAAAGCCCCGTGCGCAGCGACTACCTCAATCCCGAAACCCCGTCGATGACCAAGCTCGCCTATACGGCCGGCGTCACCTTCCGCCCGATCAAATGGATGAACATCGACATCGCCTACGGCTATGTCAATTCGGCCGATCCGGAGCGCACGGGTTCCTATCCCTACACCAATTCGGTACTGGGCATCGTGAACGAAAAACTGACGGCGGCAGGCATTCCCGAAAGCCAGCTCACCAGCCCGATCGCCGATTTTTCGGGTAATTACACCGCCCGCGCCCACACGTTCTCGATCGGCGTAGGTTTCAGTTTCTAAAAACGGGAAAAATTATTATCTTTGCGGTGCGCTTCGAAAGAAGTGCACCGTATTTTTTCAGGGTCTCATAGTTCAAGGGATAGAACGAGGGTTTCCTAAACCCTAGATTCGCGTTCGAGTCGCGGTGAGACTACAAGGAGAGAAACCGAGGTTTCTCTCCTGTTTTATAAACTGCCGGGCATACCGCCGATTCTGCTAAATCGCCCTTCGAAAAAGAAAACTTCCAGACATTTACATTATCTTTGCTGTGGATAAACCTCCGCTTAGACAGGCGGCGTCCCGGCACACGGTTCGAATAAATTCGTCTCTGCGCCCGGCCTGCATTGTCTTTGCCCCGTAAACAACGATACGATGGAATCACTCAAAGAGTTGTACAAAATAGGCAACGGCCCGTCGAGCAGCCACACGATGGGTCCCAAGAAAGCCGCCGAACGTTTCGCCGAACGCTGCCACGATGCGGACGCCTACCGCGTGACGCTGTACGGATCGTTGGCCGCCACCGGCAAGGGCCACCTTACCGACGTCGCGATCCTCTCGGTGCTGGAGTCGATCGCACCGACCGAAATCGTCTGGAAACCGGAGATCGTACCGGCCTTCCACCCCAACGGCATGCTGTTCGAAGGGCTGAAAGCGGGCAATGTCGCAGACAGCTGGACTATCTACAGCATCGGCGGAGGTGCACTGGCAAACGAGACGTCGCGTCTCGAAACACCGCACAGCATCTACCCGCTGACCACCGTCAGCGAAATCAAGGAGTGGTGCAGCCGCGAGGGCAAGACCTACTGGGAATATGTAACCGACTGCGAAGGTCCCGAGATATGGGATTACCTCGACGAGATATGGACCGTCATGTGCGAGACGATTCAGCGCGGCCTGAACAACGACGGCGTACTGCCCGGAGGACTCAAGGTCGCCCGCAAAGCCAGCACCTACTGGGTCAAATCGAAGAGCTACACCGATTCGCTGAAATCCCGCGCCCAGATTTA
Organism: Alistipes sp.; assembly: GCA_021204515.1. Lineage (GTDB taxonomy): Bacteria > Bacteroidota > Bacteroidia > Bacteroidales > Rikenellaceae > Alistipes. The sequence continues at coordinate 39,452 of JAJPZH010000286.1, forward strand.
CGCCTATGCGCTGGCGACCTCGGAGGAGAACGCTTCCGGCGGCACCGTCGTAACCGCTCCGACGTGCGGCTCGTGCGGCGTCGTCCCGGCGGTGCTCTACCATCTGGCCAATTCGCGCAACTTCCTGCGCGTCCGCATCCTGCGAGCGCTGGCCACGGCGGGGCTCTTCGGCAACGTCGCCAAGACCAACGCTTCGATTTCGGGTGCCGAAGTCGGCTGTCAGGGCGAGGTCGGCGTGGCATGCGCCATGGCTGCCGCTGCAGCCTGCCAGTTGTTCGGCGGCACGCCTGCGCAGATCGAATACGCCGCAGAAATGGGGCTCGAACACCATCTGGGATTGACCTGCGACCCCGTCTGCGGGCTGGTGCAGGTCCCCTGCATCGAACGCAACGCGATCGCCGCAGCTCGGGCCTTCGACGCCAATGCCTACGCCACGCTCTCCGACGGTTCGCATATGGTAAGTTTCGACAAGGTCGTGGAGGTGATGAACGAAACCGGCCACAACCTGCCGAGCCTCTACCGCGAAACATCGACCGGAGGACTCGCCAAACGTTATAACAGCAAGAAATAATCCGGACAAGATAAAAAAAGAAGCCGTTCCTTTTGGAACGGCTTCTTTCGAATCGAATTATGTAACTTCGGATTTACTGCGCCTGCTGAAGCGACTCCAGCTCGGCTTTCGAACCGACTACGAGGTTGTCATACTCGCGCAGACCCGTACCGCCGGGGATCAGGTGACCGCAGATGACGTTCTCCTTGAGGTTCTCCAGCGGATCAACCTTCGCTTGGATCGCGGCTTCGTTGAGGACCTTGGTGGTCTCTTGGAACGATGCGGCTGAGATGAAGCTCGAAGTCTGCAGTGCGGCGCGGGTAATACCCTGCAGCACCTGCGTCGAGGTTGCGGGAATAATATCGCGTACCTGCACGGGCTTCATGTCGCGGCGCTTGAGACTCGAATTCTCGTCACGGAGCTTGCGCAGCGAAACGATCTGTCCGGGCTGCAGCGACGTAGAATCTCCGGCGTCGGTAACGACCACCTTGTCGTAAAGTTCGTCGTTGACGTCCATGAACTCCCACTTGTCGACGGTCTGGTCCTCGAAGAAACGGGTGTCTCCCGGATCCTCGATCCTCACCTTGTTCATCATCTGGCGGACGATGACCTCGAAGTGCTTGTCGTTGATCTTCACACCCTGCATGCGGTACACCTCCTGCACCTCGTTGACGATGTACTCCTGCACCTTCGTCGGGCCGAGGATATTGAGGATGTCGCTCGGAGTGATGGCGCCGTCCGACAGCGGGCTTCCGGCCTTCACGTAGTCGTTCTCCTGCACGATGATCTGACGCGACAGGGGCACGAGATAACGCTTCATGTCGCCCTGTTTCGAGGTGATGATGATCTCACGGTTACCGCGCTTGATCTTGCCGAACGATACTTCGCCGTCGATTTCCGAAACGATGGCGGGGTTCGACGGGTTGCGGGCTTCGAACAGCTCGGTAACACGCGGCAGACCGCCGGTGATGTCACCGCCCGACTTGCCGACGGCACGCGGAATCTTGATCAGGATATCGCCGGCCTTGATCTTGGCGTTGTCCTTCACCACGACGTGAGCCGAAACGGGCAGGTTGTACTGCTTGACCTCCTCGCCTTCCTTATTGACGATCTTGATGACGGGGTTCTTGGTCTTGTCTTTCGACTCGGTAACCACCTTCTCCGAAAGTCCGGTCTGCTCGTCGCGCTCATCGCGGTAGGTAACGCCCTCGATGATGTTTTCGTAAACGGCGCGGCCCTCGTATTCCGAAATAATAACGGCGTTGTAGGGGTCCCACTCGCAGATCATATCGCCTTTCTTGACCTCGGCGCCGTCCGCCATGAAGAGCGTCGCGCCGTAAGGCAGGTTGTGCGTATAGAGAACGATTTCGGTCTTGGGATCGACGATGCGGAACTCCGACTGGCGCGAAATGACGATGTCGATCGCCTCGCCCATGGCATTCTTACCCCTGACGGTACGCAGTTCGTCGATTTCCAGACGGCCTTCGTATTTCGAAACGACATTGGTCTCGACCGCCGTACCGCCGGCCACACCGCCGACGTGGAACGTACGGAGCGTAAGCTGCGTACCCGGCTCGCCGATCGACTGGGCGGCGATCACACCGACCACCTCGCCCTTCTGCACCATGCGGGCAGTAGCGAGGTTGCGGCCGTAGCACTTGGCGCATACGCCGCGGCGTGCCTCGCAGGTCAACACCGAGCGGATTTCGACCGACTCCAGCGGCGACTTCTCGATCGCTTCGGCAATCGACTCGGTAATCTCCTCGCCGGCCTTGCAGATCACTTCGCCCGTGAGCGGATGGATCACGTCGTTCAGGGCCGTACGGCCGAGAATACGGTCGTAGAGGGTCTGCACGACGTCGTCGTTGCGCTTGATGGCCGTAGCCGTCAGGCCGCGGAGCGTACCGCAGTCCTCTTCGTTGATAATCACGTCCTGCGCGACATCCACCAGACGACGGGTCAGATAACCTGCGTCGGCGGTCTTAAGCGCGGTATCGGCAAGACCCTTACGGGCACCGTGCGTCGAAATGAAGTATTCGAGCACCGAAAGTCCCTCCTTGAAGTTCGAGAGAATCGGGTTCTCGATGACCTGCTGGCCACCCTCGACGCCCGACTTCTGCGGCTTGGCCATAAGACCGCGCATACCGCTCAGCTGACGAATCTGCTCCTTCGAACCACGGGCGCCGGAGTCGAGCATCATGTATACCGGGTTGAAACCGTCGTCGTCCTTGATCAGCGTGTCGATCACGACCTTCGTGAGTTTGGTATTGATGTTCGTCCAGACGTCGATGATCTGGTTATAACGTTCGTTGTTGGTAATCAGACCCATATTGTAGTCCTCCATGATGGAGTCCGAACGCTCGTACCCCTCCTGCACGAGTTTCTCCTTCTCTTCGGGGATAATCACGGCATCGAGGTTGAACGACAGACCGCCGCGGAAGGCCATCTGGTAACCCATGTGTTTGATATCGTCGAGGAAAGCGGCCACCTTGTCGGCACCGGCCTTCTTCATCACCACGGCGATAATGTCGCGCAGCGAACGTTTCGTAAGGATTTCGTTGATATAACCGACCTCCTTGGGCACCACCTGATTGAAGAGGATGCGGCCGATGGTCGTCTCCTTCAATTCGGTAATCGGATTGCCGTTCTCGTCGATGTCGTCCACCAGACACTTCACGATGGCGTGCAGATCTGCCTGATGTTCGTTGTAGGCGATAATAGCCTCTTCGGGACCATAGAACACACGGCCCTCGCCCTTCACGCCCTTGCGGGGTTTGGTGATGTAGTACAGGCCGAGGACCATGTCCTGCGACGGCACGGTGATAGGCGCGCCGTTGGCCGGGTTAAGGACGTTGTGCGAACCGAGCATCAGCAGCTGGGCCTCCAGAATGGCGGCATTGCCCAGCGGCAGGTGCACAGCCATCTGGTCGCCGTCGAAGTCGGCGTTGAACGCCGTACATGCCAGCGGGTGGAGCTGCATTGCCTTGCCCTCGATCAGCTTGGGCTGGAACGCCTGAATACCCAGACGGTGCAGAGTCGGGGCACGGTTCATCAGCACGGGGTGTCCCTTTATGACATTCTCCAGAATACCCCAGATCACGGGGTCTTTCCGGTCGATGATCTTCTTTGCGGATTTCACCGTCTTCACGATGCCGCGCTCGATGAGCTTGCGGATCACGAACGGCTTGTAAAGCTCGGCCGCCATGTCCTTCGGAATACCCATCTCGTGCATCTTCAGCTCAGGGCCGACGACGATGACCGAACGGGCCGAATAATCGACACGCTTACCCAGCAGGTTCTGACGGAAACGGCCCTGCTTGCCCTTGAGCGAATCCGACAGCGACTTGAGCGGACGGTTCGACTCGTTCTTCACGGCGTTGCTCTTGCGCGAGTTGTCGAACAGCGAATCGACGGCCTCCTGCAGCATGCGCTTCTCGTTGCGCAGAATCACTTCCGGAGCCTTGATCTCGATAAGCCGCTTCAGACGGTTGTTGCGGATGATAACACGGCGATAAAGGTCGTTCAGGTCCGACGTGGCGAAACGGCCGCCGTCCAGCGGCACCAGCGGGCGCAGTTCGGGCGGAATGACCGGAATAACGTTCAGCACCATCCACTCGGGCTTGTTCTTACCCTCCGACGCACGGAACGACTCGATGACGTTCAGACACTTGAGGGCTTCGCTCTTACGCTGCTGCGAGGTCTCGGGCGAAGCCTTGTGACGCAGCGCGTAGGACATCGAAT
>JAJPZH010000152.1 GCA_021204515.1 Alistipes sp.
GACAGGTGGATTACAAAGTTCCCTACACGGCGCTGATGAGCGAGGACAAGGCTACTGTGAAGCTGACGCTCACGCCCGAAGCGCTGAAACTGACACTCGCCGAGGAACCGGCCGGAATCGAGATCGAGGTGACCATCACTGCCGATGCCGAGGGCGCCTATACCGTTGACTCGAAGAAACTCGCTTTCGAACTCGCAGTGACGGGTGTAAAATTCGCCGGTGAGGATTTGTCCGGATTCGAGCCGTTTTCGCTTCGTTTCGACCTCTTGAAGAAATAACGTCGGTATCACCCCCTGACAGGACAGCCTCCGGATGACTCCCGGAGGCTGTTTCTTTCCGGGGCGGTCGGATTTATGCAGGAATGCGTGTTGATATACCGAGGCCGTGCTTTGTAACCGGAGAGCGGGAGAAGAGGTGCTTTTTTATTTCGGGGAGATATGTTTTTCTAACGACAAAGATACTGAAAAAATCCTCCCGGATGAGCCTCTTGATAAAATGTTGATAAAAAAATCGACGGGAAGGCCCGGAATTTAGGCCGTTTCAAAAAAAATGATTACTTTTGCATGCAACAAAAATCCACGTTCATTATGTCTTTTATCAATGAAAGGGTTCAGCCCGAAGGACTTACGTTCGACGATGTGCTGCTCGTACCCGCCTATTCGGAAGTGTTGCCGCGAGAGGTCAATGTTCAGACTCGTTTCTCGCGAAATATCAAACTCAACATCCCCATTGTGTCCGCCGCTATGGACACGGTTACCGAAGCGCCGATGGCTATCGCACTGGCTCGTGAAGGCGGAATCGGCGTGATTCACAAGAATATGACCATCGCCGAGCAGGCTGCGCAGGTCCGCCGGGTGAAACGCGCCGAGAACGGCATGATCTACGATCCGGTGACCATCTCCAAGGAGAATACCGTCGGCGACGCCCTGAACCTGATGCGTGAGAACAAGATCGGCGGCATCCCGGTCGTGGACGGCGACAACATCCTGATCGGCATCGTCACCAACCGCGACCTGCGGTTCCAGCGCGACATGATGCGCCGCATCGAAGAGGTGATGACTCCGGGCGACCGGCTGATTACGACCCACAGCACCGAATTGTCGCACGCGTCGGAGGTGCTGCTCAACAGCAAGATCGAAAAGCTCCCCGTGGTGGACGACAAGGGCCATCTGGTGGGGCTTATTACTTATAAGGACATTACCAAGGTGCAGGACCATCCCAACGCCTGCAAGGATGCCAAAGGCCGCCTGCGCGTGGCTGCCGGCGTGGGCATTACGCCCGATGCGCTGGAGCGTGTCAAGGCGCTGGTCGCTGAAGACGTCGATGCCGTGGTGCTCGACTCCGCGCACGGGCATTCGATCGCCATAGTTCGTAAACTGCAGGAAATCAAGGCCGCTTATCCCTCGCTGGAGGTGGTCGCAGGCAACGTGGCTACGGCCGAAGCCGCCCGGTTCCTGATCGAAAACGGGGCCGACGGCGTGAAGGTCGGCATCGGGCCGGGTTCGATCTGTACGACGCGCATCATCGCAGGCGTGGGCGTTCCCCAGCTTTCGGCGATCTTCGACGCGGCTTCGGCAGCCGCCGGAACCGGTGTCCCCGTCATCGCCGACGGAGGGCTGCGCTATTCGGGCGATCTGGTGAAGGCGCTGGCCGCGGGCGGCGACTGCGTGATGATCGGCTCGATGTTCGCCGGCACGGAGGAGGCTCCGGGCGAGACGATCATCTACAACGGCCGTAAATTCAAATCCTACCGCGGTATGGGGTCGATCGACGCTATGAAGGCCGGATCGGCAGACCGTTATTTCCAGAAAGGATGCGAGAACAACTTCAGTAAACTCGTTCCCGAGGGCATTGCGGCCCGTGTGCCGTTCAAGGGTACGCTCAGCGAGACGGTCTATCAGTTGGTCGGCGGCATTCGCGCGGGCATGTTTTACTGCGGTGCGAAAGACATTCCGACCCTGCAGCGCGCGCGCTTCGTCCGCATCACCTCTTCGGGTATGCACGAGAGCCACCCGCACGATGTAGCCATCACGAGCGAGGCGCCCAATTATAGCAGCGAGCGTTAGCGATGAGTCCCGAAATCGCGGCCTGCGGGCTTTTTTGCGGAACCTGCTGCAAATTCGGCAAAGGAAGCTGTCCGGGATGTCACCCGAACGAAAAGGCGTCGTGGTGCAAGGTGCGGGCATGCTGCATCGGACACGACTGGCAGAGCTGCGCTGAATGTACGCTGATGCCGCTGGAGACCTGCACGAAGTTCAATAACTTTATCGCCAAGGTCTTTCAGGTCGTTTTTCGCTCCGACCGCCGGGGATGCGTCGAACGTATCCGCGAAGTGGGGCAGGAGGCTTTCGCCGCGGAAATGCGTCTTTCGGGAAGTTACAACCGTCCGGTAAAGAAACGATAAATTACGATATAGATGGAAAAAATCCTGATTCTCGACTTCGGTTCGCAGTACACACAGCTCATCGCGCGGCGTGTGCGCGAACTGAGCGTCTATTGTGAAATCCACCCTTTCAACAAGGTGCCGGCGCTCGACGCTTCGGTGCGGGGTGTGATCCTGTCGGGCAGTCCCTTCTCCGTACGGGACGAGAACGCCCCGACGCCCGATCTTTCGGCCATCAAGGGTAAACTGCCCCTGCTGGGCGTCTGCTACGGCGCGCAGTTCCTCGCTTCGGCTTTCGGCGGCGAGGTACAGCCCGCGCCCAGCCGTGAATACGGCCGCGCCATGCTCACGGTGGGCGATGCCGACGACGCGCTGATGCGCGACCTGCCCAAAACTACGCAGGTATGGATGTCGCACGGCGATACGATTACGTCGGTTCCGGCGAACTATAAGATCGTCGCCAGCACGGAAGACGTGCGCGTCGCGGCGTTCCGCATCGAGGGCGAGCAGACGTGGGGCATCCAGTTCCACCCCGAAGTGTACCATTCGACCGACGGCACGCAGTTGCTGAAAAACTTCGTCGCAGGCATTTGCGGCTGCAAGCAGGAGTGGACTTCGGAGAGTTTCGTGGAAGCTACCGTGCGCGAACTACGCGAAAAACTGGGCGACGACAAGGTCGTGCTCGGACTTTCGGGCGGCGTCGATTCGTCGGTGGCGGCCGTGCTGCTGCACAAGGCCATCGGCAAGAACCTCTATTGCATCTTCGTGGATTCGGGCCTGCTGCGCAAGAACGAGTTCGAGGACGTGCTCGAATCCTACAAGAATATGGGGCTGAACGTCAAGGGCGTCAAAGCCGGCGCCAAGTTTCTGGGCGATCTGGCGGGCGTGAGCGATCCCGAGACCAAACGCAAGATCATCGGCCGCGATTTCGTCGAGGTGTTCAACGAAGAGGCCGTTCAGATCAAGGACGTGCGCTGGCTGGCGCAGGGAACGATTTATCCCGATGTGATCGAATCGGTGTCGGTGAACGGTCCTTCGGCTACGATCAAGTCGCACCACAACGTCGGTGGTCTGCCTGAGAAAATGCACCTCGGCATCGTCGAGCCGCTGCGCCTGCTCTTCAAGGACGAGGTGCGCCGCGTGGGACGCTCGCTCGGTATTTCCGAGCAGCTGATCGGCCGTCATCCTTTCCCCGGTCCCGGTCTTGCGATCCGTATTCTGGGCGACATTACGCCCGAAAAGGTCGAAATACTGCAGAACGTGGACAAGATTTACATCGACGCCATGCGCGATGCGGGTCTTTACGACAAGGTATGGCAGGCGGGCGCGATTCTGCTGCCCGTGAAGAGTGTGGGCGTCATGGGCGACGAACGCACCTACGAGAGTTGTGTGGCGCTGCGGGCCGTGGCTTCGACGGACGGCATGACAGCAGACTGGGTACATCTGCCTTACGAGTTCCTCGCCAATGTGTCGAACGACATCATCAACAAGGTCAAGGGGGTGAACCGCGTAGTGTACGATATCTCCTCTAAACCGCCCGCAACGATCGAGTGGGAGTAGGGGCCGATCAAGGTGAAATATCCTGATTGCGAGGTGAAATGCCCCTGACGATAAAGCCGCCCGGTTCTCGAATGAACCGGGCGGCTTGTCGGTTCAGGCCGGTGCTCTTCCAGCCTGTTTATCGGTTGCTGCCATTCGGAATGCTGCTATGCGGTCTGTTTTTTCTTGCTGTTGAGGAGCGGGAGGAGGAACGAAATCACGGACGCCGCGATCCAGAAGATCGCAGCCTGCGAGAAGTCGTATATCTTCTCGCCGTTCTCGGCTATTGTGATGTTCGCGTCGATGAGCCATCCGCTCGCTACGTCCTGCAGTCCCGCCGCGACGTAGCTGGCTACGCCGACCACTCCCAGCGCGGCCCCCGTCGCCTTCCGCGGCACGATGTCTACGGCCATCAATCCGCCGAGGAAACAGATCAGCACGCCGATTGCGATGCCGAACAATACCATGCTGAGAACGTTCACCCATAATGCGTCGCCGCCGTATATGAACAGAATCAGCGCCACGGAATTCAGTATGCCGAATATCAGGGCGGGCATATGCCTGTCGCCCTTGAACAGCCTGTCGGAAAACCATCCGGATAATACGGTACCTATGATTCCCAGCAGGGCGTTTATCGACACGATGGATATGGCCTGCGCATCGGAGAATCCCTTCGCTTCCTGCAGGAACAACACGCCCCACCCGTTGATGGCGTAACGGGATATGTACATGAACGCGCTCGCAGCCGCGAGAATCCATACTGCGGGTGTCCGCAATACCTGCTTCTGAATCTCTTTCACGGATAACTCCTGCCCGGTCGCCGGCTCTTCGTGCGCCAATGTCTCCACGGGCGGCAGTCCCTTGGATTCGGGCGTGTCGTGGAGCATCAGCAGTACGACGACGACTCCGATAGCCCCTGCAATCGCAGACCCGAAAAACCCGGCCTGCCAGCTGGCTATCGAAACGATGCTCCCCACGAAGATAAAGGAGAAGAACTCGCCGAGGTTGTGGCTCGCCGAGAAGAATCCGTAATAGGTTCCCCGTTCCTTGAGCGGATACCAGCGTGACAGGGATATGATTGCGGGCGGCGCTCCCATGGACTGCGCCCACCCGTTCAAGCCCCACATGACGGCGAACGAAGCGAAGATGACGACCGTCGGAATCACGGAGTGCACGACGCCGAGCAGTCCCATGAGCATATTTGCCACGGCCGATACGATCAGTCCGGTGGCCATGAAACGTTTGATGTTGCAGTAATCGGCGATGAATCCGTTCACGAACTTGCCGACGGCATAGGCGAACAGGAGAGCCGAGCTGATCACCCCGATCTGCGCGGCGTCGAGCGTACCGCTGTCGAGGATGGGCTTTTTCATGACGTTGAGCGATGTCCTGCACACGTAATAGAGACTGTATCCGAGCGTTGCGGCGATGAATGCCTGCAGCCGGAGGCGTTTGTATAGTTTCTGCTCTTGTGCGGGATCGAGCTGCCGGCGGAGAACCGGTGAAGAGATGCGGTAAAAACGGGTAAGGAAATTCATTGGCTGAAGTCGGTAGTTTTGGTTTGTCTGTTTGAGCGGGTTCATGCGGCAGCACCGCACTATTGATAGAACACTTCAGACGTGCCCGGTACGTAACGGGGGATGTAGATTCTTCGCTATAAAACGGCAACGCTGCCGGAGTCTGGGCTCCGGCGGCGTTGTCTTCGCCCTGCGGCGGGCGGTTAGCGTATGTCGTATTTGCCGAGTATCTTACGGATCTGCGGCTCGATGCGGTCGAGCATGTATGTAAATCCGAGATCGGTCGGATGCGTTCCGTCGGCCGTGGCGATATGGTCTTGGCCCAGCAGGTCGCCCGGATCGACGAAGTAGATGTTTTTGTCGCTCTTCATGCGGTCGCGGACCTGCGCTTCGGCGGCAGCCTGCTTCTCGCGTTCGAATTTCTCGATACGGGTGCTGAAATTGCGGGTTTCGCGCCGGATGGTCTGCAGGAAAATCAGCGGCGTGGTGGGATGCGTGCGGCGAATGGTATCCACGAAAGCGTCGAAGCGTTCGTTGATCGTTTCGGCGCTGGGGTTCGAGAAGCAGTCGAAGATGAAAGCGTCGGCTTCGACATGCGACAGGTAGGATGCGAATTCGGGCTGCATGGTGCATAGTCCGCTGAATCCCAGATTGATGCAGTAGAGTCCCGTGTCGCGTCCGAGCCGCGACGAGTAGGCCATGCCCGCGCGACCGGCCGCTATTCCGTGCGTAATACTCGAACCGTGGACGACGATTTTGTGGCGGAACGGGTTTTCCATCGGGGTAATGCCGCTTTTCTCATCGACGCCGATTTCGAGTTTCTTCAGCTGGTCATAAAGCGGCAGATAGAGCAGGCACTCCTTTTCGCCCTCTGCCATGTTGCTGATTATTGCAGCGTCGTGGAGGTCGTTTTTGCCGTTGATTTTCGGTCTGCCGACTCCGGCGAATACCCACTCCCCGTCGCGGCGGATGTAAAGGTCGAGTCCTTTCTGTGCGACGGCGGCCATATTGTCGCTCGGATTTTTGTCCGACGTCTCCCAGCGGGCACGGATCGTGCGGCTGTCGGTGCGGAATACGACGGCCAGTCCCGTCGGGTGGTAGCAGTAGCGCGGTGTCTTTTCGGGTACCCGGAAGCGGGTCGTGTCGATGCGGTTATAGGGCTGTTCCGTGGGAAGCGCCTTGCCGATGACGGTCAGCGTCGCGGCATCTACGTAACGAATGGGGTCTGCACCGCGGACCGTCGATGCGAAAAGCAGGCCGCCGAACAGCAGAAGCAGGTGTAAGTGTTTCATAATCGGTTGGTTTATTTCGGTATCTCGGAATACAAAGATAGTATAATTACAACCGGAACGATCATCCGGTCGGATAAAATATTTTCTTTCCGGGGCGGAATCGGCCGGGCGAATGCGAATAGGGGGATGCGTATCTGCCGATTGTCGTCGGATGTATTGTATTTATATACAGTAACTTGCTGTGCAGATGCGCAGAAGCTGGCCGTTTTTTGACGCCGGAGCGTTGTAATGGGTTTGAAACATTCCGTTCTTTGCATTGTCACCGGAGCGTCGCAACTGCGAAATAGGCGGTCCGTAATTTTGCCGTGTCGAAAGAAAACCGTACGTCAGATCCTCGCCTGCGGCAAATCTATTGACCTATCCTGAAAACTTCACCTGTCCCGTTCGCCATGAACGGGATTTTTTGCGCTCGTACGATACGGCCGCCGCGGAAAAATGTCTATATTTGCGGCGGCGATAAGCTTCGGAAAATGATGAAAGATTTTGCAGCGATAGATTTCGAAACGGCTAACGGCAAGCGCACGAGCGTCTGCTCGGTGGGCGTGGTGGTCGTACGCGGCGGCGAGGTGACCGATTCGTTTTACAGCCTGATTCGCCCGCGGCCCAATTTTTACAGCCGCTTCACCACGGCCATCCACGGCCTGACCTATGACGATACGGCCGAAGCGCCCGATTTCGAAACGGTGTGGAAACAGATCGCCCCGCGCATCGAGGGCCTGCCGCTCGTGGCCCACAATTCGCCCTTCGACGAAGGGTGCCTGCGCGCCGTCTTCGAACTTTACGGCATGCCTTATCCCGGTTATCGGTTCTACTGCACCTGCCGGGCTTCGCGTCGGACGTTCGGCACGCGGCTGCCCAATCATCAGCTGCATACGGTTTCGGCCGCCTGCGGTTTCGACTTGGCGAACCATCACCACGCTCTGGCCGATGCCGAAGCCTGCGCCCGGATCGCGCTCAAAATCCTGTAAAAGCATACGGTTCTATTGAAATGCACCCCAAAGTTATCTTGCTTTGGGGTGCATTCCATTTGAAAGTGGGTATTTCGTATCAGAGTCCCAGTTCCAGCTGGAACCGGATCTCCCAGCGGTTATAATTGGGGTCGATCGACTCGCTGCGGTGGTTGTAGGACATGTCGGCCTGCACTTTCAGGCTGTGTCCGATGATGTAGCGGGTGACGCCGACGGTGGTCTGGTTCCAGCGTTTGTATCCGGCGAAAGGCTGCACCTCGCTTTCGGGGAAGAGCGTCGAGTTGCGCAGGGCGATCTCCCATTTCTTGTCGAAGAGGTAGCTGGTCTGCACGTTGAGACCCTGACCGTTGTACACGAAGACGTTGCTCCGGGGATCGAACAGCGGTTCGTTGCAGCTGCGGCCCATGAAGTCTGTATAGAATGCGAATCCCCGGTATTTGAGGATGAAGTCGGCGAAGTAGGAACCCAGATTGCGGGTCGCGTCGTCGGGCATGACGGCGCCGCGCTGGCCCTTCAGGCGCGATGCCTTGTGGTTGTAGGAATAGGCTCCCGCCAGCAGTATCTTGACCCGTTCTTCGCCTTCGAAGTCGCCTTCGAGCACGTCGCCTTTCGATTTGAACCGTCCCAGCGGATAGAGTTCCAGACGTCCTGTGTAGGCCACTCCTCCGATCGCCGAACTGCCCCAGTTGCGGCCTTCGCCCAGCGTTACGGAGCCTTTGGCCGAGAGGTTGAACCCCTCGCCCTGACGCATGTTGTATTCGCCGAAGAATCCGAAGCCGCGGTCGAGGTTGAATTCGCTGTTGACGATGCTCCGGTCGATGAACTGCAGGGCGCTCGACGAGTTGGTGCGCGCCCGGTTGGCCTTGATCTTGGTCTGGCCGAACCCGATGTTCCATTTGGGGCTGGGCACATAGTAGACGATGGCGTCGCGGACGATGTTCATGTTGCCGTTGGGCAGCGGTTCGGTATCGTAGGAGGTGAAGCCCAGCTGTATGGAGTAAACCAGTTTCGGGGAGTAGATGTGTCCGTCGAAACGCAGCCGCAGGCGTTTTACCTGCGCGTCGGTTTTGGTGAGCGTGAAATCCTTGTCGAACGACAGTCCCACCATGTTCTGCATGCGGAAGCGCATGGTCAGCGAAAACCAGTTGCTTTTGGGGCGGAACGTGATGCCCTTGCCCACTTCGAGGTTGGGCATGTTGCGCAGACGTTCTAGCAGTTCGGCGTCGTTGTCGAGCGAATCGGCGGTAATGACTTCGGTGCGCCTGAGCGGCGAGCGCTCTTGTGCTGCGGCGAGCGAGCAGCAGCCGGTCAGCAGGAGCAGGAGGAGTGTTTTTTTCATTTCTGTCTTGTCTGTTTGTTTTCGTTCGTCCGGTTCCCCGCAAAACTACAAAAAATATGCGCCTTCCCGGTTAATTTGCTGCAAAGTTGGCATGTAAACCTGAAAAGAATATGAAACAGACTTTGGAATCCTGCCGGAAAGGAATTAAATTTGCTGGAGCGGACGGGGGATCGGATTGATTCGGAGGACTCCCGGCCGCCCGGCCGAAAAACAATAAACCCCGGTCGGAGACGTTTAATAATATAACCGTTAAAGTAAACTGTCATGTCAGAGACAAAATTCAAAGGTTCGCCCGTGCGTGTCGCCGGCGAATTCATAACGGCGGGCGCCGAAGCTCCCGCTTTCGAACTGGTTAAGAGCGACCTTTCGTCTCTCCGGCTGAGCGACCTGAAAGGCAAGCGCGTCGTGCTGAACATCTTCCCGAGTCTCGATACGAGCGTATGCGCGACTTCGGTGCGCAAATTCAACAAATTGGCCTCTTCGCTGTCCGATACCGTCGTGGTGGCCGTGTCGAAGGATCTGCCTTTCGCGCATGCCCGTTTCTGCACGACCGAGGGCATCGAGAACGTCGTGCCCGCATCGGATTTCCGTGCGTCGGGATTCGACGAGGCTTACGGTGTGCTGATGGCCGACGGACCGCTGGCTGGCCTGCTGGCCCGTGCGGTCGTGGTGATCGACAAGGCGGGCCGGGTGGTTTATACCGAGCTGGTGCCCGAGATTACCGAGGAACCCGATTACGACAAAGCCGTCGAGGCCGTGAAAGCGAACTAAACTTAAATAGATAGGATTATGATAAGACTGAATGTTTTTATCCGCACGACGGAATCCAACCGCGAGGAAATACTTTCCGTGGCGAAAGAACTGGTGACCGCTTCGCTCAAGGACGAAGGCTGCATCGCATACGATATTTTCGAGAGTGCGACGCGTCAGGACGTACTGATGATCTGCGAGACGTGGAGCGACGCCAAGGCATTGGCTGCACACGAGCAGGCGTCGCATTTCACGACGCTGGTGCCCCGTCTGCATCAACTGGGCGAAATGAAACTGGAAAAGTTTATTTTCTAAATTTCGGTTGCCGTAAAACGCCCCGCCGCATCCATAATGCGGCGGGGCATTTGTTTTTGCGGCGGATACACTTCGCTTGGATTCATCGCAAGTTCGGGTCTCTGGTCTGTATCTCTTCGGAGTTCCAGAGGTTGTTCTTGTATATATTTCCGTCCTTTAGGATCGGCCGGCATGAACCGTTTCTGCAGTTTGACGATGCCGTGGTTTGATTTTCGGTATTGGCCGGATGCGGGTACGACGCCTTCCGAAATCTCCCGGAAGGTGCGGGGGCGTCGTACAGGCCGTACGCAGAGCGTGTTGCCTATTCGCAAAGTTCATGACCGGTAAGGTGTATGAACATGATGGCGGTGGTCATATCTGATGAAAAAATGATGCTGTAACTTATTTGGTTACAGCATCATGTGTAAATTGCCTTCAAGCGACTTGTCGCGTGTTCTGTGGCGAAAGGATCATTTACCGGTGCGGATGTATTCCAACGCCCGTTCGAGTTGCATATCGACGCCGTTGCGCATCGCCTCCTCGACCTCGGGCGTTTGCAACACCTCGATATCCGGAATGATGCCTATTCCCTCGTGGATCTCGCCCTGAGCGTCTTTCATCACGCATGTCGAGCCGTAGACGCTAATTAATGAGGTCTCCCATGCACCGCTGTAGGATAGCGGGAACTCTCCGGTGAGCGGTCCCGTACCGCCGAACGTCCGCTCCCCGACGATGCAGCCGTTCGGAAGCTGACGGACAGTCATGCAGGTCATCTCGGACATGCTTACCGAATAGAGATTGGCCAGTACGACGACGGGGACCTCGACCTTCCGGTGCTCTTCGGCGGGGGAAATGGTGCACGGCACCCACGGACCGTAGTCGAAGCGTCCCAAACCCTCCTTGGTACGGGTATAGCCTACCAGCAGATCGGAGTCGATCATCGGACCGACGATATGTTTCATATCGGCTAGGTAGCCGCCCCCGTTCTCGCGCACGTCGATGATCACGCCCTTGATATCGGGTTCGTCGAGAATCATCCGCTGGTAGTTGCGGAGCGCCTGCGCCACGGACCCTTCAGGGTCCTTATTGAGTACCCCGTAGAAACGGAATCCTGTGAAAAAGATATAGGCGACGTCGTCGATTCGGTACGATATGACAGTCATGTTGTCGTCATCGCCTTCGACATCGTAGATTCCCAACTTGAGATCCTTGATGCGTCCGGCTTCTCCGTTGGCATTTATGGGTCCCATGAGATATTCATTTACCATCCGATCATGGGTATAATCGCGCGATTCGGCGTCGATATACCCGGGATAGATGGAGAATTTGTATTCCGTACCTTTGTAAAATGTGATGCTGAGATGATGGTCGATCAGATTTCTGCAGACTTCCGTGAAAAGTTCTTCCATCTCGGCGAAAAACTCCGCTCCTTCGTCGCTGTCGGGGTTGTCGATCCCTTCGAACACTTCATCCATCTCCTCGAAGCGGGGCAGGTATTCGTCGTAGACCCGATCCCAGTCGGTCGGGTCCAGATCCCAGAAACCGTACGAATAGTTCATTCCGTGCCAGAACGTCGTGAACATCTGCGAAGGATATGTCGTGAGCTTAGTTTCGTTGGGGTTTATCAGTTCGGGCGCCTCCTTGCGGCAGGAGGGCAGGGCGGCCGCCATGAAAAGCAGCAGTGCGAGTAAGTATATACGTTTCATAACGGGTTATTTATCGGTTTTACCTAACAGAACGCTGCACCCGATCTGTACGACGAACGTCGTGTTGTAGCGCGGGGTGCGGAACTTCATGTAATTTTTCTGCATATCGGTCAGCGCATAATAGCAACGGCCTTCGGCCTGCAACTCGACGCGGGAGGTCACACGGCAGCTTACGCCCACGCCGCCGGCCAGACCCGCCTCGAAGCGGTTGTCGCGGCGCGAATCGAACGGCACTTTTTCGTCGAACTCGTAGCTGTTGTTCGGGGTGATTATACCGTTCGGACTGTCCTCTTCGCTGAATAAGCGATAGGTCAGACCCTCCCGATGGCTTGAAAGCCAGCCGCCGATATAACCGCCGGCATTGAGGAATCCGCGTACGCGCTTTCCGCCGAACGAGAAGTTGGCCATCACGGGCAGTTGCAGGTAGTTGTTGCGAGTATCGGTGTAAATCCCGTTGTAATACTCCGTGTGGTGCATTTTATGGCCTTTCTGCACGAACGTAAGTTCGGCGCGTACACCCAGCCAGTCGAAGAAGTCGTACTGCACGGGGATGCCGACCGTAAATCCGCCGCGCTCCTCGTAGCGCATGTCGTAGGCATAGCCCGTGTCGATGTCGAGACGGTTGTGGGAGTAGCCGGCCGTGACGCCGACACGCCATTGTGCCGTCGCGGGCGTTGCTGCCGCCAGTGCAAGGCAGAATGCGCAGAACCCGAATAAGCGGCGTCCGAGACTCCGTGACGGGAGGGCTGCTGCGGTGGTTTGATTGTGTAAAGGTTTCATCATAAT
>JAJPZH010000065.1 GCA_021204515.1 Alistipes sp.
TTTGAGTTGTGTATTAGTGCGTTCCTCCTGTTTTCTGCTGGTTTTTGCGGTCTGCCTTAGTCCGGCTCTTCCTGTTTCCTGTCGGTTTTCTCTCTGCGGCCTGTCTTTATTCCGGCTGCTGTTGTTGCGTCTGTCTTTGTTACGCTTGCCTTGGTCCTGCCGGTCGTTTCCCTTTTTTCCGGCTCTCTTCTCCCTCCCGCTGTCTTTTGGCGGGCCCTCTTTTTGCTGCTTTTTCCCGGCCGACCTCCCTCTGTCGTTCGGCCGGGATGGCGGCTTTCCTGTAAACGGGAGGTGTGTACCGCGTTGTTTGGCTGCCGTCCCGTCGGCCTGCCTTTCCTGAAAAACGTCTCTGACCTTTGCACCTTGGCTTCTGTACCGTTTCTGACAAAATAACATCTTTGTCCGTACTCTCCGGTGCGATATTCCGGATCCGGCCTGCCATTCTGCTGACAATTTGGCAGAGATTGCCGTTTGGTACAACCTTTGTTCGAAGTCAGGGCGTGACCGGCGCTCCGGACCCGCAAGGCAAAGAACCCGGGCAGCACGGAAAAGAAATATAAACAATTAAACTCATATACGATTATGGCAAAGATTATTGGTATCGACTTAGGAACTACGAACTCCTGCGTGGCAGTGATGGAAGGCAGCGAGCCTGTAGTTATTCCCAACTCCGAAGGACACCGCACGACTCCGTCGGTAGTGGCTTTCACGGCGGACGGCGAACGCAAGGTGGGCGACCCCGCCAAGCGTCAGGCCATCACCAACCCCAAACGCACGGTCTTCTCGATCAAGCGTTTCATGGGCGAACGTTACGATCAGGTGGCTGCGGACATCGCACGCGCTCCGTATGAAATCGTCAAGGGCGACAACAATACGCCCCGTGTCGATATCGACGGACGTCAGTACACGCCGCAGGAGATTTCGGCGATCATCCTGCAGAAGATGAAGAAAACGGCCGAGGATTATCTCGGGCAGGAGGTTACGGAAGCCGTCATCACGGTTCCGGCCTACTTCTCCGACTCGCAGCGTCAGGCCACCAAGGAGGCGGGCGAAATCGCCGGTCTGAAGGTACGCCGTATCATCAACGAGCCGACCGCGGCTGCGCTGGCTTACGGCATGGACAAGAAGAGCAGCGACATGAAGATCGCCGTGTATGACCTCGGCGGCGGTACGTTCGATATTTCGATCCTCGAACTTGGCGACGGCGTCTTCGAAGTGAAATCGACCAACGGCGACACGCATCTGGGCGGCGACGACTTCGACCACGTGCTGATCGACTATATGGCCGAGGCGTTCAAGGCCGAGCACCAGATCGACCTGCGTCAGGACCCGATGGCGCTGCAGCGTCTGAAGGAGGCCGCCGAGAAGGCGAAGATCGAGCTTTCGTCCTCGACGACGACGGAGATCAACCTCCCGTACATCATGCCCGTAAATGGCATTCCGCAGCACCTCGTGATGTCGCTCACGCGTGCCAAGTTCGAGCAGCTCTGCGATCACCTGATCCGCAAGACCATCGAACCCTGTAAACTGGCGCTGCGCGACGCAGGTCTCGAAGCTTCGCAGATCAACGAGGTGATCCTCGTGGGCGGTTCGACCCGTATTCCCGCTATCCAGAAGATCGTGGAGGAGTTCTTCGGCAAAACGCCCAACAAGAGCGTGAACCCCGACGAAGTGGTGGCCGTAGGCGCCGCGATTCAGGGCGGTGTGCTCACGGGCGAGGTCAAGGACGTGCTGCTGCTTGACGTTACGCCGTTGTCGCTGGGTATCGAGACGCTGGGCGGCGTGATGACCAAGCTCATCGACGCCAACACCACCATCCCGACCCGCAAGTCGGAGACTTTCTCGACGGCTGCCGACAACCAGCCTTCGGTCGAGATCAACGTTTGTCAGGGCGAGCGTCCGCTGGCCCGCGACAACAAGTCTATCGGCCGCTTCCACTTGGACGGCATTCCCGCCGCACCGCGCGGCGTGCCGCAGATCGAGGTGACGTTCGACATCGACGCCAACGGCATCCTGAACGTATCGGCCAAGGACAAGGGTACGGGCAAGGAGCAGAAGATCCGCATCGAGGCCTCTTCGGGCCTTACCGAGCAGGAGATCCAGCGCATGCGCGACGAGGCCAAGGCCAACGAAGCGAAGGACAAGGAGGAGAAGGAGCGTATCGACAAGATCAACGCCGCCGACTCGAACATCTTCGCAACCGAGAAACAGCTCAAGGAGTACGGCGACAAACTCCCGGCTGACAAGAAATCGGCGATCGAAGGTGCTCTGGCCAAATTGAAGGAGGCCCACAAGAACGCCGACGTCGCGGCTATCGACACGGCGATCGCTGAACTGAACGCCGCATGGCAGGCCGCTTCGCAGGACATCTACGCCCAGCAGCAGGCGCAGGGCGCACAGCCCGGGGCCGATGCCGGCCAGCAGTCGCAGGCTAACGCCGGCAATGCGTCGAACGGTGACAGCTCGCAGCCCGAGGACGTCGAGTTCGAGGAGGTGAAGTAATTCCGAAGTGTTCCGAACACTTCAGCCGTAAGGCTCACATATATTTTTCGAGATGCGGTCCGGATTTCCGGACCGCATCTTTTTTTGTGCTATTTGCCGACCGTCAGTTCCACGATGCAGTCCGCTCCCGCAGGCTTTTCGCCCAAGCGCAGCGTCACGCCCGCCTTGTCCTGCGAGAAGGCGACCGCGCGTTTGTCGGCGAAGCGTACCGCCCGCCTGATGCGTTCGTCCCTTACGGGCACGAACAGCTCTTCGTCGGGCCAGTCGAGAATGTGTATGTAGATTTTGTCGCCGCGGCGCGTGGTCACGCCCCAGCTGCGCGGCTCGACGGGACCCGCCTGCGTGCCGTAGATCGTTTCGCCGTTCGCGCGCAGCCAGCGTCCCATGCTGTCGAGCCGTTCGAGGGCCGCCGCGGGCAGCGCACCGTCGGGCTGGGGACCGATGTTGAGCAGCAGGTTCGCGCCGCGTCCTGCGGCCCCTGCGAGATAGCGCACGAGCGTCTGCGCCGATTTGTAATTTTGGTCGGTGATCTTGTAGCCCCACATGCCGTTCATCGTCTGGCACGTTTCGAGCGGCAGGTGGCTGACCTCCTGCCCCGAATATCCGGCCGTGTTCTCTCCCGGCAGGTCGCGTTCGAACGCCTGCGCGTCTTCGCCTTCGAACGGTGCGAGATGGTGGTTGTTGATGATCAGACACCCCGGCTGCAATTCGTGTATCAGTCCGTAGAGTTCGCCCAGCCGCCAGTCGAAACCGGGATTTTGGTCCTGATCCCAGATGCCGTCGAACCAGATGGCGCCCACTTCGCCGTACTGGGTCAGCAGTTCGGTGAGCTGTGCCTTCATGAAGCCGAAATAGGCGTCGGCGTCCTCCTTTTCCGCAGGGCGGCCCGTGCCGAGTCCCGTCCGGCCGCGCGGAGCGTCTTCGCGCCACCAGTCGATCAGCGAGTAGTAGAAGTGAATGCGCAATCCCCGGCGGTGACATGCGTCGGCCAGCTCCTTCACCGCGTCGCGGGCGAAAGGCGTGGCATCGACGATGTTGTAGGGCGTCTGCGCCGTGTGGAACATCGAGAATCCGTCGTGGTGGCGCGTCGTGAAGCAAACGTAGCGCGCCCCCGCTCGGCGGAAAGCCTCGGCCCATGCGTCGGCGTCGAATTTCGAGGGGTAGAATCCGCCCGCGAGTTTTTCGTACTCCCGGTAATTGAGGTTGTGGTTGGTCATCGCCCATTCGCCCTGCGCGAGCATGGCGTAAAGCCCCCAGTGGAGGAATATGCCGAAACGGCAGTCGGCGAATTGTTCGCGTGACAGGAGGTTTTCGGGGGCCGGGCGGTAGCCGGCCTGCGCGAAGGCGCCCGTGGCGATCACGAGGGCGCAGAAAGAGGTGAAGAGTCGGGTCATGGTGACGGTAGGATTGGTGATACGGACAAATTTAGCAAAATTTTTCCGATCCGCATATTCTCTGCCGTCATATAGTGGGGGCGCCGCGTCGCAATGGAAACGGCCGACGGTTATTCCGGTTCCACCAGCACATCGACGCTCAATCCGACCCCGGCCTTGCGCATTTTCCACGGAGCCTGACTCGTGTAGCGGGTGTAGGTGCGCGAGAGCAGCCGGGCGCGAATCCAGTATTTCGCCCCCGCCGGCATCTGCGTCAGGTTTTCGACCGAGATCAGAAAATCGCCCCTTACGAAGATTTCGTAGGGCCGCAGATCGACGGTCGCCGTCTTGTCGGCCTCCGACGCCGGCACCGAAAAGTAAACCGGTTCCGCGAGCAGGTTCCCGCGAATCCGGTCGCCCCGCATGGCGTAGACGTTTATGCGCATATGGAGCGTATCCACGCCCTTGCATCCCGCCAGATTGAGCCGTACCCGCTGCAATTCTCCCCGGAGGTCTCCGAGTTTGCATTTCACGCCCATCTCGCCGCCTTCCTGCCCGGCCCGGAACGCCGCGCTGAAACGGTTGCTGCCGATGTTGCGGCCGAAGGTGTAGCGTTTGCGGGGAATATGGGTTATGACGGGTTCCAGCGGGGACATCGGCTGCTCCTGCAGGCGTATCTCCAGCGGTCGCTGCGCATCGTGCCCGGCGGCCGGCAGTTCCCGCTCGGCGTACCCGATGCAGGAGACGCGCAGCGTGTCCCTGACGCTCAGGTCGGGGATGTTGAGCGAGAACGAGCCGTCGCGTCCGGATACGGTTCCGGCGGGACGGTTCTTGAGTCCTATGTTGGCGTAGGGGATCGGTCGGGCGTCCGCTCCGACGATGCGTCCGGAGAGGGTTTGTGCTTGTATCGGAAAAGCCGCGAATGCGGCGCAGACGAGTAGAAATCTCAGCATGCTGACATTTGTGGGTTTATCACGGAACGTCGACCCGTGAGGATTTATTGCGTAATGCAGGCTGCTGTTCGGCCCGCCACATGCCGCAGAGGATCAGCGCCGCTCCGGCGAGAGCCGCGGCGGTGATCCGTTCGCCGATGCAGAGCGCGGCCGTGACGATCGTAACCAACGGGTTGAAATAGATGTAGTTCGTAGTCCTTACGGCTCCGAGCCGGTGCATGGCGGCGTTCCACAGAATGTAGCAGAGCATCGACGCGACGACGCCCAGAAACAGCAGGTTGCCCCACACCGCGGGACGCGCCAGTACCTCCGCGCCGACCGAGAAGGGCTGGAAGGCGAATACCGGAAGAATCGTCAGCAGTCCGTAGAAGAAGACCTTGCGGGTGATGAAAACGGCGGGGTAGCGGCCTCCGATGCGTTTGACCGCCAGCGAATAGACCATCCACAGCAGCGCCGCCGACAGGGCCAGCAGATCGCCTTTGGGCGAGAGGTGTAGCACGAAACAGCCGTTGAGAACCACCAGTACCATGCCCGCGAACGCCAGCGCCGATCCCCCGATCTGCCGCCGCATCATCCGCTCGCCGCGGTACATGGCGCTCAGCAGCACGGCGGTCCACACCGGGGCCGTACAGACGATCAGCGACACGTTCGACGCCGGGGCGTATTCCAGCGCCATGTTTTCGGTCAGGAAATAGAGCGATCCGCCCGTCACTCCGGCCGCGGCCAGCATCGCTTCGTCGCGCCACCCGGCGGCCAGCAAACGGCCTTTCGACAAGGGCCAGATGCAGACGTAGGCCAAGGCGAAACGCAGCAGGAATATCTCCGCAGGCGTCAGCGAATGGGCGATCAGCACCTTCGTCGATACGAACGTCGCGCCCCATACCGCCACGGTGAACAGCGCCGCAAAATGGTACTTGTATTCGGTATATTTTATCATACGCTTCCAAAAATACAGATTTTTTGCCGTCCGGGCGCAAATCTTAATTCTTAATTTCCGATTTTCAATTCTTTTTTCCTATCTTTGCGTGCTATTATGCGTAATGACAATAATTACAACAAATAATAACAAAATTTTTCAACTCAAATGCAAAGTAAAGGTGCTATTAAATTACTCGCGGTCCTTCTGGCGCTTGCGTGTGTTTACCAGCTCTCCTTCACGTTCAAGACGCGGAGTGTAGAGAAGAAAGCGGCCGAGTACGCCGCGCAGTTCCCCCTCGAGCAGCAGTCCGAGGCCGAACAGCATTACCTCGATTCGGTCCAGAATGTCGGGGTCTATAACCTCGGATTCAAGAAGTTCACCTACAAGGAGTGTAAGGAGAAGGAACTGAACCTCGGTCTTGACCTCAAGGGCGGTATGAACGTCATGCTGGAGGTGCAGGTCGAGGACGTGATCAAGGCGCTTGCCGGCGACAGCCAGAACGATCCCGCATTCGTCGGAGCTATCGCCGAGGCGAACGCCGCACTGAAGGACGGCACCTCGAAAGACTATATTTCCGACTTCGTGAAGGCTTACCAGCGCCTGTCGAACGGCGGTTCGCTGGCGGCGGTTTTCGTCAGCCCCGACCGCAAGGACATCACGCTCGAAAGCTCCGATGCCGACGTCGAGAAGATCCTCAAGCGCGAGACCGACGCCGCCATCGCCGCGTCGTTCAACGTGCTCCGCAGCCGTATCGACCACTTCGGCGTTACGCAGCCCAACATCATGCGCCTGCCCAACTCGCACCGCATCCTCGTCGAGCTGCCGGGCGTGAAGGAGCCGCAGCGTGTGCGCGACCTGCTGCAGGGTACCGCCTCGCTCGAATTCTGGCTGACCTACGACGCCCGCGAGGTGCTTCCCGCACTGGCTGCCGCCGATAAGTTCATCAAGGCCGAGCTGAGCGAAGCGCCTGCCGCTCAAGAGCCTGAAGTCGCTTCCGTCGAAGCCGCAGCCGTCGTCGAGACTTCTGCCGGCGAGGCCGAGGGCCTTCTCGCCGAAATCGCTTCCGACACGACGGCTGTCGCCGAACCCGAACACACCGACCGCTACGACCGTACGCAGAACCCGCTCTTCGCGGTGCTCGATCCCGGTTTTGCGGGCGGCGCCGCCATCGGTGCGGCCTATAAGGCCGACATGGCTGCCGTAAACGAATATCTGGCAAATCCTGCGGTCCGCGAACTTTTCCCCGCCGACATCGCCTTCAAGTGGGGCGTTAAGGGCGACGACAAGATCGACGGCCGCTTCTACCTCTATGCGATCCGTATCTCGACGCCCGACGGCAAAGCTCCGCTCGACGGCAGCGTCGTGACCGAGGCCCGCGAGCAGTATGCCCAGCGTGGCGCCAATGCCGTGGTTTCGATGTCCATGAACGGCGAAGGCACGCAGGAGTGGGCGCGTCTGACGGGCGAGAACATCGGCAAGTGCATCGCCATCGTTCTCGACGGCTACGTATACTCGGCTCCCCGCGTGAACACCAAGATCGACAAGGGTTCCTCCGAAATCTCGGGCGACTTCACCATACAGGAAGCCAAGGACCTCGCCAACGTGCTCAACTCGGGTAAGGTTCCCGCGCCCGCCAAGATCATTCAGGACACCGTCGTAGGTCCTTCGCTGGGGCAGGAGTCGATCAATGCGGGTATGCTCTCGTTCCTGATCGCCTTCATCCTCGTCCTGCTCTACATGGGTCTGTTCTACAAGACCGCAGGCTGGATGTCCGACGTCGCTCTGCTGACCAACGTCTTCCTGCTGATGGGCGTTCTGGTGTCGTTCGGCGCCGTGCTGACCCTGCCGGGTATCGCCGGTATCGTGCTGACGATGGGTATGGCCGTCGATGCCAACGTCATCATCTACGAGCGTATCAAGGAGGAGCTTCGCGGCGGCAAGGGTCTTTCGCTGGCTATCAAGGACGGTTTCTCGAAGGCCTACTCGGCCATCATCGACGGTAACCTGACGACCATCATCACCGGTATCGTCCTCTTTATCTTCGGTAACGGTCCCGTGCAGGGCTTCGCAACGACCCTCATCATCGGTATCATCACTTCGTTCTTCAGCGCCGTGTTCATCACCCGCCTCTTGATCGAGTGGATCGTCGCCAAGTGGGGCAATATCTCCTTCTCGCGCAAGTGGTCCGAGAACTTCCTGACCAATACGCATTTCGACTTCATCCGCGTCCGCAAGGTCGCTTACACCGTCACTGTCGCTCTGCTCGCGCTGTCGTGCATTTCGTTCGTCGCCCGCGGTCTGAACCTCGGCGCCGAGTTCACCGGCGGCCGTGCCTACGTCATCCGCTTCGACAAGCCCGTTTCGGCCGAGGAGGTTCGTCAGAATCTGGGTCAGGCATTTGCGCAGCACGCCGACGCCGACGCTTCGGCGATCAGCTTCGAGGTCAAGCAGTACGGCAACGAGAACCAGATGCGCATCGTGACGCAGTATCGTTACGACGACACGTCGGACGAAGCTACGGCCGAAGTCGAGCAGATCATCTACGACGCCATGAAGTCGCTCTACTCCTACGACATTTCGTTCGAGCAGTTCCGCAATACCCAGACCGACGTCAACGGTATTCTGACGGCCGACAAGATCGGTCCTTCGATCGCCAAGGACATGACGTGGAACGCCATCTACTCGGTGCTCTTCTCGCTCATCGCCATCGGTCTCTACATCACCTTCCGCTTCAAGCGCTGGCAGTGGGCTTCGGGCGCCACGATCGCCCTTGCGGTCAATGCCCTGTTCATCATCGGTCTCTTCTCGATGCTCTACGGCTTCGTGCCCTTCAACCTCGAAGTCAATCAGGCATTCATCGCCGCGATCCTTACGATCATCGGTTACGCCATCAACGATACCGTGGTCGTCTTCGACCGTATCCGCGAGTATCTGGGCATGTATCCCAAGCGCAACCTCAAGGAGAATGTGAACAACGCCATCAACTCGACGCTGTCGCGTACGATCAACACCTCTGGTACGACGCTCGTTACGCTGCTGGCGATCTTCTTCTTCGGCGGCGAGACGATCCGCGGCTTCATCTTCGCGCTGACTGTCGGCGTTATCGTGGGTACCGTCGCTACGATCTTCATCGCCACTCCGATCGCTTACGACCTGATGGCCAAACGCGCCAAACTCGATAAGGAGGCGTAATATACCTTATATCTATTCGAATAAAATGGACTGCACGGTTTGTTGCAGTCCATTTTATTTTTACCTTTGCATTATGGAACTTCAACGCACAATGGATAATTTGCTGAAATGGATGCACCGCTACGTCTCGCCGGTCTTTCTGGCGCTGCTCGTCGCGTCGTTCATTCTGTGGTATATCGCCAAACTGAGCTATACCTATACCACCGAGCAGGTCGTGCGTGTGAATGTGGACGGGGAGCCGTTCGAGGTGACGTGCGTCGTCGAGGGCGTCGGTACCAACCTGTTCGGCTACCGGGTCTACATGAACAAGACGCTGCGCATCCCGCTCTCGGAACTCAAATACAAGCGTTCGCGCGAGGAAGGGCACGAGGGCAAGGTGGTGATCGACCCGCAGTCGCTGCAAAGCGCTATTTCGGTACGCTACAGCGATATCAAGGTGGTCTCCATCGGCGCTGTTCCCGAACTGGATTACCCCGAGCAGAAACAATGATAAAAATTGGAGTTACGGGCGGCATCGGCAGCGGCAAAAGCACTGTATGCCGCCTTTTTGCACAAAAGGGCATCGCGGTTTACGATTCCGATGCCGCGGCCAAACGGCTCATGCAGCAGGACGACGCGCTGCGTATACAGCTTACCGAACGCTTCGGAGCCGGAACGTTCCGCGACGGACAACTCGACCGGGGCTACCTCGCAGGCGTTGTTTTCAGCGACCCGCAGGCGCTCGCCGATCTGAATGCACTGGTGCATCCCGTCGTGATGAACGATTTCGATGCGTGGACCGCCCGGCAGGAGGGGCCTTACGTGATTCTCGAAAGCGCGATCCTGTTCGAAGCCGGTCTCGAAGCGTACGTCGATAAGACCGTCGCCGTTCTCGCCCCGCGCGAACTGCGTGTCGAACGCACCTGCCGCCGCGACAAATGCGAACCCGAACACGTCGGCCGCCGTATCGCCGCCCAGCTGGACGACGATACGCTGAGCGGCAGGGCCGACTATACGATCGTCAATATCTTCGAAGAGGACCTCGAACCCGCCGTCGTCAAACTCGACCGCATATTCAGCCATGAAGCAGGACAACATTGATCTCGATCTCTCCCGGCCGCAGGTGATGGCGATTCTGAACGTCACCCCCGATTCGTTCTTCGCCGGCAGCCGCATGCCCGATGCGGCGCATGTCGAACGCCGTGTGAAGGAAGCCGCCGCCGAAGGCGCGTCGATCATCGACGTCGGCGGCTATTCCTCGCGCCCCGGCGCCGACGAAGTCCCCGCCGACGAAGAGTGGCGGCGCGTGGAGCTGGGACTCGGGACCGTGCGGCGGCTTGCGCCCGGCGCCGTGATCTCGGTCGATACCTTCCGCAGCGAAGTCGCCGCCCGGGCGATCGAAAAATTCGGTCCGCTCATCATCAACGACATCTCCGCCGGAGAACTCGATCCGCAGATGCCCGCCGTGGCCGCGCGATACGGCGTGCCCTACGTCGCTATGCACATGAAGGGCGATCCCCGGACCATGCAGACCCTTACGGACTACAAACGCGACGTCACGGCCGAAGTCGTGGCTTACTTCGAAGCGAAGACCGCCGACCTGCTCGCCGCCGGGATAAGGCGTGAAAATATCATTCTCGATCCGGGCTTCGGGTTCGCCAAGACCACCGAACAGAATTACGACCTGCTGGCGGGCCTGCACCGTCTCTGCGCGCTGGGGTACCCCGTACTGGCGGGTCTTTCGCGCAAGTCGATGATCTACCGCGTACTCGGCGCCACGCCCGCCGAATCGCTCGCGGGCACCGTTGCCCTCGGCTGGGAATGTCTGCGTCAGGGCGCCGTGATCCTGCGCGTACACGACGTGCAGGAGGCCGTCGATACGGTGAAACTTTTCGACGCATACCGACAAAACAGCAAATAGATATGGCAAACGGAAAAACAGCCGCAAATCCGGCGGAGAATCCTGCCGAAACGCACGCGGAAAAGGCGGCGCAAAGCGGAACCGCGAAATCTTCCGGACGCCGGAACGGCCGGCAGAACAGGCCGCAGACCGAAGCGCAGGGCCGACCGGACAAACAGCCGGAGAGGACGCAGATGCGTCCGGGCGGTGAGCGCCCCGGTGCCCGGCAATCCGCTTCCCGGAGCGGGCGGCAGGGCGAACGCCAAAACGGTCGGACGGCCGGCGGCCGTCCGGAAAATTCCGCCCGGCAGTCCCGTAGTGTTCCGGAAGGCAGACCCTCCCCGCTCCCAGCAGGATATTTTTTATTCCGGGGATATGTACGGGATGTGGGAGTGCATTCTTTCCGTACCCTGTTCTTACGATTTCATACTCACCGCACCCTACTTCTTTCCGGAAGGGTATACCGAGGCGTTATTGACGGATTTGGATCGGTCGCTGCAGGCGATCGAAGCGAAGTACGAATTGGATAAAAAACAGACCGATGATTAAAGTTACCGACATACACAAACGTTTCGGCGGGCTGGAAGTGCTGAAAGGCGTCTCGCTCGACGTCGCCAAGGGCGAAATAGTTTCGATCGTCGGCGCCAGCGGTGCAGGCAAAACCACGCTGTTGCAGATCGTCGGCACGCTTTCGCGTCCCGATGCGGGCCGTGTCGAAATCGACGGACAGGACGCCTTCGCACTGGGCGACAAGGCGCTGTCCCGTTTCCGCAACGAACGCATCGGCTTCGTCTTCCAGTTCCACCACCTGCTGCCCGAATTCACGGCTTTCGAGAATGTCTGCATTCCGGGGCTTATCGGCCGCCGTCCGCGTGCGGAGGTCGAGCGCCGCGCCGCCGAACTGCTGGAGATGATGAACCTCATGCCGCGCCGCGACCACAAGCCCGGCCAGCTGTCGGGCGGCGAACAGCAGCGCGTGGCTATCGCCCGCGCGCTTATCAATTCGCCCGCCGTGCTGCTGGCCGACGAACCTTCGGGCAACCTCGATTCGCACAACCGCGACGAGATACACCGTCTTTTCTTCGAACTGCGCGACCGGCTGGGGCAGACCGTCGTGATCGTGACGCACGACGAAAATCTGGCGGCGATGGCCGACCGGAAGATCACCATGTCGGACGGCCGGATTCTGTAATGCGGCGACAGCCGCCGTGTGCACGTTCCGGCGTTTCCGGATTTCCGGCCCGTTGTGGTTTTTCGGCCGTTGTGTCCCGGTGCCTGCGGCCGGTCTCCCTGTCGGTCGCCGCCGGGAAGATTCGGGTATGTTTTCCGCCGCTTTTCCGGACGTGAAAATGCCGGAGCGAATAGAATTATGGTTTTATGAACGAAGAATTGAAAGAGCTGCTCGAACGGCTCCACGACAAATACAACCGTCCCGAGTTTATCGAGGGCGATCCGATTTCGGTGCCGCACCGCTATACGGACCGCGCCGACCGCGAAATCGCAGGTTTTTTCGCCGCCACGATCGCATGGGGCAACCGCAAGGCGATCGTCACGAGCGGCCACCGCATGATGCGCTGTATGGACGACGCCCCTGCGGATTTCGTGCGCAATGCTTCCGAACGGGAGCTGGCGACGCTCGAAACCTATGTTCACCGCACCTTCAACGGACGTGACCTGCGCGATTTCGTGCTGGCCCTGCGTCGCATGGACGAACGCTTCGGCGG
>JAJPZH010000212.1 GCA_021204515.1 Alistipes sp.
CGGCAAGGGACTCTACCTCTGGGGGCGGGACGGGAAACCCGTGCGTGCGGGGATCGTCTCGATGGACAACCGCGCCGCGGAATACGCCCGGCGCTGGGAGGAGGACGGCACGGCGGCGAAGGCGTTCGCCTTCAGTTGCCAGCGGGTGCTGGCCTGTCAGCCCGTGGCCCTGTTGGCGTGGCTGAGAGACAACGAGCCGGAGAACTACCGCAATATCCGCTGGGTGTTCGAGTGCAAGGATTACGTCCGGTTCCGTCTGACGGGCGAAGCTTTCGCTGAAATGACGGATTATTCGGGCACGAACCTGATGAACCTGCATACGCGGGAGTACGATCCGCGGTTGCTCGGACTTTTCGGGCTGGAGGCGGTTGCCGGCGCACTGCCGCCCCTGCGGCTTTCGACGGACGTCTGCGGCCGTATTACCGAAGAGTCCGCCGCGCTTACGGGCCTGAAGGCCGGAACGCCGGTGGTCGGCGGCATGTTCGACATCGACGCCTGTGCCGTGGCGGTGGATGCGGCGGACGAGGAGCGTGTCTGCATGATCGCCGGGACGTGGAGCATCAACGAATATATCAGTCCGGTTCCGGTACTCGACGGTACGGTGATGATGAATTCGCTGTTCTGCATTCCGGGCTATTACCTGATCGAGGAGTGCAGTCCGACCTCTGCGGGAAACAACGAATGGTTTATCAATACGCTGCTGCCCGAGTTGAAGGAGGCGCTCGCGGGGGAGGGCGGCTCGGTGTACGACCGTCTCAATGCGATGGCCGCTTCGCTGCCCGCCGGCGAACGGTGTCCGCTGTTCCTGCCGTTTCTGATGGGGAGCAACGAGCAGCCCGGAGCGCATGCGGCTTTTATCGGCGTCGAAGGGCATCACGGACGTGCGCATCTGGTGCGGGGGCTTTACGAAGGGGTGGCTTTCAGTCACCGGCGTCATTTCGACCGCTTGACGGCTTCGCGCAGTATGCCCGTCCGGGTGATCCGGCTGGCCGGCGGGGTAGCCAATTCGGAGGTTTGGACGCAGATGTTCGCCGACGTGATGCAGTGCCCGGTCGAGATTGTCGATGTCGGTGAGACCGGGACGATGGGCTGCGCCATGGCTGCGGCCGTCGGTGCGGGCGATTACCCCGATTTCGCTTCGGCTGCTGCTGCGATGGTGAAGGTCAGGCGTCGTGTGGAACCCGTGGCCGGGCATGTTGCGGCCTATGAACGGAAATATGCGCTGTACCGCTGCGCCGTCGAGTCGCTCGGACCCCTCTGGGAACGGATGGGTGCATGGAAGGATAAAGAATAAAAACGGTAACGGCTTGTATGGCTAAAAGTTATTATCTGCTGGATTCCTACGAGGATAAAATATCCAATCCCTGCCAAGTCGGCGGGATCGAGTTGTCCGAACTGTGCGGCGGTCCCGGCGACGGAGTGCGGATCGCATGGTTCAATACGGGCAGCGGACTGCGTTTCAAGGTCGTCATCGACCGCGGAATGGACATTGCCGATGCTTTCATGAACCAGTTCGGGCTGGCGTGGATAAGCCGTCTCGGCGTTGCGGCTCCCAGTATCTATGCACGGCGCGGCGACAGTTGGCTTTACGGACTGGGCGGCGGTCTGCTCGTGACCTGCGGACTGGATCATGTGGGGCCTGCGGCCGACGGTCCGCGGGGTTCGTTTCCGCTGCACGGACGTATCGGCATGCTTCCCGCCGTGCTGGAATCGGTGGTGCAGCCCGATCCCCTGCGGGGCGAATACGGAATGAGCATCTGTGGCCGTACGCTCCAGACCACGGCATTGGGCCATCATCTCGAAATCCGGCGTACGATCTCCGCGACGCTGGGCGCTTCGAAGATCATGATCCGCGACAGCGTGACCAATCTCGGAAACAGACGCGCCCCTCACATGCTGCTCTACCACTGCAATTTCGGCTATCCGCTCGTGGACGACGGCACGCGGATAATCTGGAAGGGACGCTGGGTGTCGCGCGGCGGGCCGGGCGACGACTTTATCTTCAACGAAGCGAACGAGCAGGGATTCCGCCGGTGCCTGCCGCCGATTCCCGAGCACGACGGCGACGGCGAAGCCGTGGCTTTTATCGACGTGGACGCCGACCGCCGCGGAACCGGCGAGTGCGGCCTTTACAACGACAACCTCGGACTCGGCGTCAAGATGAAATTCAAGAAGGGACAACTGCCGTGGCTGACCAACTGGCAGCATTTCGGCAAAAACGAATACGTCGTGGGACTGGAACCCGGAACGCATCCGCCCGTGGGCAGCGACCGCGCCCGGCAGGAGGGAACCATGCTCTATATCGAGCCGGGCGAGACCCGCTCCTATCAGCTCGACATGGAGATTCTATTGAACGATTAACACCAAACCAAAAAGCTATTTTATGAAAATCAAACAGACATTCGAACAGGGCGGGGGCATCTTCTGCCTGATGCCGGTCTTCGTGCCGCGGCGTTTCAGCCGCGCAGGTTTCCGCCTGCGGCTCCACCCCGACGATTATTATGCGCTGGGCACCAAGCGCGGCTCGATCAAGGAACGCTGGTTTTCGTCGGTCATCCCCGCGATGAACGGTCCGCTGGCCCCCGCCGACGAGGGCATGAGCTACGTACTGCCTTTCGACGGCAATACGGCCGGAAAATTCACGCTGCGCGAGGCCGTGGACGTGCTCGGCCGCGATCTGGTCGGCGACGAACTGATGACCCGCTACGGCGGCTGGCCGATGTATTCGAAGTTTTTCGATTACGAGGTGCCGCTGTTCCACCACCTGCACTTGGGCTTCGACGCGGCGGCGGCCGTCGGGCGTCTCGGCAAGCCGGAGGCTTATTACTTCCCGCCCGAAATGAACAATTATGCCGGAACTTTCCCCGCGACCTATTTCGGATTCGATCCCGACGTCAGCAAGGAGGAGGTGATGGAGCGTCTGATGATGTACGAGAAGGGCGACAACCGCATCACGGAGCTGTCGCGCGCCTACCGCATCCAGCTCGGAACCGGATGGTATACCCCTCCCGGGGTGATTCACGCGCCGGGCTCCTACCTGACCTACGAACCCCAGTGGAACAGCGACGTCAATTCGGTCTACGAAAATATCGCTTCGGGCGAGGTGTACGACTACGATTTTCTGGTCGAAAACTGCCCCGAGGACAAAAAACGCAATCTCGAATACGTCATGAGCCTGCTCGACTGGGAGAAGAACGTCGATCCGCATTATCGCAAACACTATTTCCGTCCGCCGGTGGCATGTCCGAATTCGGACGGCCGCTATGCCGAGAAGTGGGTGGCTTACGCCAACGACTATATCGCGGCCAAGGAGCTGACCGTACAGCCCGGACAGAAGGTCGTGGTGAGCGACGGCGCCGCCTACGGCTGTATCATCATTCAGGGACACGGCAAGTTCGGAGCTTACGATGCAGAGGCTTCCGTGATGCTGCGCTTCGGACAGCCCAGCAACGACGAATTCTTCGTCAGCGAAGCCGCCGCCAAGCAGGGCGTGGTGATCGAAAACCGCAGCCGTTTCCAGCCGATGGTGATTCTCAAGCATTTCGGCCCGAACCATCCCGATATGCCCCGGACGCTTTAGGCGGGCGCTGAGACAAAAGATGCCCGGAATTTTCCGGGCATCTTGTTTTTAAACCGAAAAGAATGAGAAGATGAACTTGAATCTGACTGTTTTTATAATGACAGCGGGATGCCTGTTGGCAGGGTGTGCTTCACCGGTCGCTGTCCGCAATGCCGACCGGGAAAAAACGGCGTTTCAGACCAACAGCCCGTGGAAACCCGTGACGGACAGCCGTGCCGATGCGGCGATCGTCTACGGCACGCACGACGCTCCCGGCATGTCGTTCGAGGAGCGTGTGGAGTCATGGCGGTCGAAGGGATATAAGGCCCATTTTATGACCGGCATCGCATGGGGCGGCTACGAAGATTATTTTACGGGCGAATGGGACGGAGTGAACCATCTGGACGAAGGGCAGGTCGTGCAGGCGGGGGATACGCTCTGGCACGGGCACATGGTGCCCTATCTCGTGCCGACGGAGTCGTTTATCGCCTACATGCAGCAGGTGCATATCCGTCGGGTGATCGACGCCGGGATCGATGCGATCTATCTCGAAGAACCCGAATTCTGGGCCAGAGCGGGTTACAGCGAGGCGTTCAAGCGCGAATGGAAGAAGTATTACGGTTTCGAATGGCGTCCCCAGCACGAATCGGCTGAAAACACCTACCTTTCGAACAAGCTGAAATATCACCTCTATTACAACGCGCTGGACAAGGTCTTTACGTTCGCCAAGGAGTACGGACGGCAGAAGGGGATGGAGGTCCGCTGTTACGTGCCGACCCATTCGCTGGTCAATTATTCGTCGTGGGAGATCGTAAGCCCCGAAGCGAGTCTCGCCTCGCTGTCGTGCGTCGACGGCTATATCGCGCAGGTGTGGACCGGAACTTCGCGCACGCCGACCTTTTTCGACGGCGTGAGCCGCGAGCGCGTCTTCGAGAACGCCTATCTGGAGTACGGCTCCATGGAGTCGATGACCGAACCGACGGGCCGCAAACTCTTCTTCCTGACCGACCCCATCGAGGACTGGCCGCGCGACTGGGCCGATTACAGGATCAACTATCAGGCGACCTTCACCGCGCAGCTGCTATACCCCCGCATTGCCAATTACGAGGTGATGCCGTGGCCGGACCGCATTTACGAGGGGCTTTTCCTGAATCCCGCGTCCGGCGAGCGGGAACGCATATCGCGCGATTACTCGACGCAGATGCAGGTGATGATCGACGCGCTGGGGCGCATGCCGGTTTCGGACAACAAAGTCTCCGGTTCGGATGGTATCTGCGTGCTGATGTGCAATTCGCTGATGTTCCAGCGGGGCGTCAGGCACGAGGGGTACGACGATCCGCAGTTTTCGAACTTCTACGGCCAGACTTTCCCGCTCGTGAAGCGCGGCGTGCCCGTGAAGACCATCCATTTGGAAAATACGGCTTATCCCGAAACTTGGAAGGAGGCGAAGGTGCTCGTGATGTCGTATGCCAATATGAAACCCATGGACCCGAAGGCGCACGAGCATATCGCCGTATGGGTGCGCGGGGGCGGCAAACTGCTTTTCTGCGGTACGGACACCGATCCTTACCAGCGCGTGCAGGAGTGGTGGAACCGTGGCGGAAATGCTTATGCTGCGCCGTCGCAGCACCTGTTCGAGCTGCTCGGCATGCCGCTCGACGCGCCTGCTGGCGAGTATGCGTGCGGGGAGGGCTTCGTGACGGTGATTCGCCGCGATCCGAAGGATTTCGTGCTGACGGCCGGCGGCGATGCGGAGTATCTTGCCGCCGTGCGCGGGCTTTACGGCAAAGGGAAGCACGCGGGGACGCTCGAATTCAAAAATCACTTCTACCTTGAACGGGGACCTTACGAGATCGTGGCCGTCGTCGATGAAAATGCGGATACGGAGCCGTTCGTGCTCGAAGGGAAATTCATCGACCTGTTCGATCCGGCGCTTCCGGTGCTGACACGCCGTGCGGTGCAGCCCGGTACGCAGGCGCTGCTTTACAATCTGGATAAGGTCGCCGATCCCGGCCGGCCGCAGGTGCTGGCGTGCGCCGCCTGCGTCGAGACTGAGCGGGTGGCGCGGAACCGCTATTCGTTCATGGTCAAAGGCCCGGCGCAGACGACCAACGTGATGCGGGTCCTGTTGCCTCGGAAACCGGTTTCGACGGATGTGACCCGAAGCGACGGAACGCCGGTGACAGATTCCGGTTTCGAATGGGACGAGGAGTCGCACACCTGCCTGCTGCGGTTCGGGAATGAGCCCGAAGGCGTGAACGTCGCACTCGGATTCTGAGGCGGAACAGGGAGAATTCTTTGTCCGGCGACTTGCCAAAACCATATTAGAATAATGAAACGATTGAGTTTGATTTTAATTTTTCTGTCGATGTGCTGTATCGTGCGGGGCAGGGAGTATCATGTTTCCGTCAAGGGCGACGACAACAATACGGGTACGGCGGAAGCTCCGTTCAGGACGATAAACCGCGCCGTGTATTACGCATGGCCGGGTGATGTGATCACGGTGCATGCCGGCACCTACCGCGAATGGGTGGACCCGCTTCGCGGAGGTACTGACGACGCTAACCGGATCGTTTACCGGGCCGCGCCCAGAGAGAAAGTCGAGATCAAAGGCTCTGAGGTCGTCACGGGCTGGACGAAAACGGAGGACGGCGTCTGGAAAGTCGTTATTCCGAATACGTTTTTCGGCGATTACAATCCTTACAGGGAGCTGCTGGGCGGCGACTGGTTCAACGATCACGGACGTATTCACCACATCGGCGAGGTTTTTCTCAACGGGAAGTCCCTCTATGAAAAGCTGTCGCACGAAGAGATCGTACATCCCCAAGCGGACAAGGGTATTCTCGATCCCGAAGGTTCGACCTATGTGTGGCGCTGCGAAGTCGATGAGCGTAATACGACCATCTGGGCGAATTTCCATAAATTCGATCCCAATAAGGAGCTTGTTGAGATAACGACGCGGCATACCTGCTTCTATCCTTCGAAACAGGGTGTGGACTATCTCACGGTCAGCGGTTTCGAGTTCAGTCAGGCTGCCACGCAGTGGGGCGCTCCGACTGCCGAGCAGATCGGTATGGTTGCGACGCACTGGAACAAGGGGTGGATTATCGAAAACAACATTATTCACGATTCGAAATGCGCTGGAATCACGCTGGGCAAGGAGCGCTCTTCGGGACACAACACTTGGCTGTCCGATTTGTCGCTGGACGGATCGCTGCACTATATCGAGGTGATCTTCAATGCGCTGCGCTGTGGGTGGAGCAGGGACAATATCGGTTCTCATCTGGTCCGCAACAATACGATCTATAATTGCGAACAGGCGGGTATCTGCGGAAGCATGGGTGCGGCGTTCAGTGTCATCGAACACAATCACATTTACAACATCTATGTCAAGGGTCAGTACGACGGCGCCGAAATCGGCGGCATCAAATTCCACGGGGCTATCGACACGCAGATCAGACACAACCGGATTCACAATACTTGGAGGTCCGTATGGCTCGACTGGATGACGCAGGGGACGCGGGTTTCGAAGAACCTGTTCTACGACAATGTCGGCGAGGATATTTTTATGGAGGTGAATCACGGCCCTTATCTGATCGACAACAATATATTCGGCTCGTATGTCGGGGTGCTCGATATTTCGCAGGGCGGGGCTTATGTCCACAACCTGCTGATCGGACGGCTGCTCGTGGCCAACGACCGTGGGCGTTATACGCCTTACCATCTGCCTCATTCGACCGAGGTGGCGGGATTGTCGATCGTACCGGGCGGCGACGACCGGTATTACAACAACCTCTTTCTGCACGGAAAGCACAAGAAAGCGGAGGCGAATTACCGGTACGGCCTTTCGGAATATAATGCCGCCGCGTATCCGATGTTCGTCAGCGGCAATGTCTATTACAAGTACAATAAACCTTATGACAAGGAGGAAAACAACCGCGTTTTGCCGGATTTCGATCCCGACGCCGTTATCGAAGACGAGGGCGAGCGTGTCTATCTTTCGTTCTCGGTCGAAGGGCTGGACGATTTTCAGATTCAGCTGATAACCACGGAGCTGCTCGGAAAGGCCAAACTGCCGAAGCAGGCTTACGAGCAGCCCGACGGAACGCCCATTGTTTTCGACAGCGACTATTTCGGCAATAAACGTACGGATAATCCCGCGCCGGGTCCTTTCAGCGAGATCAGGGAAGGACGGCAGCGAATCCGGGTCTGGTAGGGCATATGCGGACTGAATGCAGGTGCGCCGTGGTTCCGGCGTCGGCCTGCGACTGCAGCCTGTCCGGTTCCGGTCGGCATGCGGAAAAACAGACACCCCCGGCAACTGCATTGCCGGGGGTGTGCGTTTACGGATTTCGGGCCTTTATTCGTTCGTGCCTTTGGGAATCAGCGTCGTGTCGGCCTGACGGGGCTTGTCGCCGACGTCCACGAGGTTTTCCTCCGAGACTCCGAGCGAACGGTAGTAGGTGTTCAGCTCCGCGACGACTTCCTTGCGTCCGGCATAGGTCGCCAGATAGTAGATGTCGCCCAGCTGGTCGAGTTTCTCGTCGAGGATGGGCGATACCATGTCGCCCTGCGTTCCCTCGAAGCGGAGGTAGTATTCGATGTATTCGATCAGCGTCTGAGCATACTCGCGCAGCAGGGCGTCGCCCTTGGCGGCAGCGTCTTCGACGCCCATCGCCGATGCGGCGTAATAGGCTTCGAGGAAGGGATAGGTGTTGGTGTCGGTGAAGCGGATCTGCCATGTGGGCATCCTTTCGAGTCCGAGATCGAGCATCTCGACCGCCTCCTGCGCCCGCTCCTGCCGCAGCAGTTCCTTGGCGACCCGTGCGAAAGAGTCGCGGGCGTGCGATGCGCTCAGATTATACTGAATGAAATAATCGGCGTACACCCTCGGATCGGAAAGGTTGCCGTATTTGAAGGTGTCGCGCAGCAGCGGCGCCGCATAATCGGCGTCCACGCGCCCGATCTCCCACGGATTCTGCACCGGGGTCAGAATCGGCACGAAACGGTAGGCGTAGCCGTCGAACTGGAGATAATCCATCAATCCGAAATCCTGCAGGATGTAGACCTGCGTCATGTAGATCGGCCGTTTCCAGTCGAAGTTGGCCAGCATGTCGAGGATCATCAGCTGGTTCTTGTCGATCGAATTCTTGCGCAGGTTGATGTATACCGTATCCACCATCTTGTCGCGGTCCTTTTCGGCGACGATGCCCGATGCGATGGCGTTCTCCTTGTTCACCGGCAGCGCTATGCGCTTGGTCGGGATGTAGTCCACCATCGAACCGTCGGCCATCTTGATCTTGGAGTCCGGATGGTCGGTGCGGATGAAGTCCATCACCTCCTTGATATCGACGCTGCGGTTGACGCGGTCGTAGACCGGAACCCAATCGTTTACGAAGGTGTATTTGCTCTTCGGCAGCGAGAACGGTATGCCCGGCGCGTCGTTGGCCTTGGTCTTCATCTCGTCGATGTACCATTCGCCGCCCAGATAGGAGGTGTTCATGATACGTACGTCGGGACGTACGCCGTAAACCTCCTGATTGTTCCACAGCGGGAAGGTGTCGTTGTCGCCGTAATTGAGGATGATCGAGTTGGGCAGCGTGGACATCAGGTAGTTCCAGCCGATGTCGCGCGCCATGTAGCGGTGCGAACGGTCGTGGTCGTCCCAGTTCTGCGCCGCGAGGATCGTCGGAACGCCCATGCAGACCGCCGTTGCGGCGATGGCCGCGGTGACGTTCTTGCGCTTGGTGAGCCATGCGATGAGGTCGCGGACGGCCAGCACGCCGAAGCCGATCCAGATCGAGAACGCATAGAACGAACCCGCGTAGACATAGTCGCGTTCGCGCGGTTCGCCCGGCGAGGTGTTGAAATAGAACACCAGTGCGATACCCGTCATGATGAAGAGCCAAAGGACGATCGAGAAGTTGCGCTCGTCGCGGTTCAGCTGGAAGATCAGTCCGATCAGTCCCAGCAGGAAAGGCAGGAAGTAGTAGGTGTTGCGGCCCTTGTTTTCGGCGATTTCGCGGGGCAGGTCGTCCTGCGGGCCGAGGAATTTCTCGTCGATCCATTTGATGCCCGACAGCCAGTTGCCGTCGGTGATCTGCGTGCGTGTGGGCTGTATGTCGCTCTGGCGTCCCACGAAATTCCACAGGAAGTAGCGCCAGTACATGTACGACAGCTGGTAGTTGAAGAAGAAATTGAGGTTCTCGGCGAACGTCGGCTCGACGATCGTGCGGTCCTCGTAACCGTCGTTGTAGAGTTTTTTGCGGCCGAAATCGACCACTTCGCCCCGTATGGGACGGCCCTGTTCGTCGCGGAGTATTTCGCCCTTGTCGTCGCGCATGACGTCGGTCCGGGTGCGGTAGGCGCCCCACTGCTTGTACTCCTTCTCGCCTTTGCGGGCGTCCCACATGCGGGGGAAGAAGTGTACGAATTCGGGGGAGTGGGTGTAACCCGTGATGATTGAGGCGGGCTTGTATTTGCCGTCCTCGTCGAGGTAGTAGAACGATTTTTCCTTGTAGCCTTCGGGCGGCGCGGAGTAATAAGCGCCCAGCAGCAGCGGACGGTCGCCGTACTGGTCGCGGTTGAGCATCGACAGCAGTGCGTGCGGATTGTTGGGGTTGTTGCTGTTCATCGGCGGATTGACCGCGGCGCGGATCGTCACCGAAGCGTACGACGAGAAGCCGACGAGCACCATCGTCGTTGAGAGCAGGATGATGTTCCAGACGACCTTGCCTTTGCGGTGGGTGTACCATGCGGCCCAGCCGCAGCCCAGAATCAGCGCCAGCGCGAAGAGCACGATGCCCGAATTGACGGGCAGGCCGAGCGTATTGACGAAGAAGAGATCGACCATCGCTCCGACGTAAACCGTGTAGGGAATGATGATGTTGTTGATGAAGAGCAGGATGGCGCCCGCGATCAGCGTGGCGTAAACCATGCCTTTGAAGGTCACCTTCTCCGTCTTGCGGAAATAGTAGATGAATACCAGCGCCGGAATGGTCAGCAGGTTGAGGATGTGTACGCCGATCGAAAGACCCATCATATAGGCGATCAGCACGATCCACCGCGACGAATGCGGTTCGTCGGCCTCCTCTTCCCATTTGAGCATCAGCCATACCACGAGCGCCGTGAACATCGACGAGAGGGCGTATACCTCGCCCTCGATGGCCGAGAACCAGAAAGTGTCGGTGAAAGTATAGGCCAGCGCTCCGACGATGCCTGCGCCGAGGACGGCCAGCGTGTTGGCCTGCGTCAGCTCACCGCCGCCGCGGGTCACCAGACGCCGTGCCAGATGGGTGATGGTCCAG
The DNA here is from genome assembly GCA_021204515.1 of Alistipes sp. Taxonomy (GTDB): domain Bacteria; phylum Bacteroidota; class Bacteroidia; order Bacteroidales; family Rikenellaceae; genus Alistipes. The sequence continues at coordinate 10,867 of JAJPZH010000212.1, forward strand.
AACAGGAACAGGATGCAGAACGCGCTGGCGATGGAGTTCATGGCGTTTACGGCCATGCCCACGTAGTCGGGATTGCCGAAGGCGAACAGGGTCGCCAGCCGGGCCAGCATCATGAACAGCGGCGCACCGGGAGGGTGTCCGACTTCGAGTTTGTAGGAAGTTGCAATGAATTCCGAGCAGTCCCAGAGGCTCGAAACGGGTTCCATCGTCATCAGGTAGACTATTGCCGCGACGGCGAAGACTGCCCAGCCGACGATGTTGTTCCAGCGTTTGAAGAATGTCATGTTGTTTTCGGTATATTCGCTTTGTTTCGTGCAAAAGTAATCATTTAACGGCGAAATCCAATCAATATTACCCGTCAAAGGCGGAAAGTTTTTATTTTTAGAGCCTTTCGGCGACAGGGCGGTTTTAATTTTTTCTATCTTTGCGAAAACCAAAACAGTGACGCGGCTTATGAGAAAATTCCTGACGGCGCTTGCAGCGCTCGTGATTTGCTGGGGCGTGCAGGCCCAAGAGGGTTTCGACGCGAAGATGCGCCGGGCCGGACTGGTGGATGTGCTGGCCGTGGATTCGACGCTGCGGGTGAAGCTGATGTACTCGACCGAGGATAATTTCATGCGCCGCGACGTTTACGGCGATCTGGAAACGGCCTACCTGCTTCCGCATTTCGCGCGCAAGGTGGCCGCGGCGCAGCGGCTGTTGCGGGAGCGCCGTCCCGGGTGGCGGCTTTTGGTGTGCGATGCCGCGCGTCCGGTCAGCGTGCAGCGGCAGATGTACCGGTTGGTCGAAGGTACGCCGAATCAGGTTTATGTCGCCGACGGAACGCGCGGCGGACGCCATAATTACGGCGTTGCGGTCGATGTGACGCTGCTCGACGAGACCGGAACCCCGGTCGATATGGGGACGCCGGTCGATTTCTTCGGCGACGAAGCCCATACGGGCGACGAACCCGCGCTGGCGGCCGAGGGACGCATTTCGGCCGAAGCCTGCCGCAACCGCCAACTGCTCCGAAGCGTGATGCGCGAAGCGGGGCTGGTGCCCTACCGCCGCGAGTGGTGGCATTACGAGGAGCCGATGGCGATGTCCGAAGTCCGGACCCGGTATAGGTTATTGGATTTCTGATCCGCTCTTTTGCTGGGATACTTTTCTTTTTAGGAACGCTGCCCTTCGGATTTCCGGTCGCTGCGCCTGCGGCGGTGCGGCCTGCGGCGACCCGGTTCGCGGTTTTCGGACGCTTGTCCTCCGCTGTTTTGCGGTTGTGGCGCGTGTGCGCTCTGGGCTTGTCCTTCCCGTTTCGGGGCGTTCCGCCTGCGCTGACGCGGGCCTTTTCCTTCTCTGTTTTGTCCGGCCGGCGTCCGGTCGGCGGTGCCCTGCGCGGCCTGCTTCGGTGCGGCCGGCTTGGAGGATTCCTGTTTCCGCGGGGATTTCGTGTCGGTCTGCATGCCCGGCGTGAGGCGTCCGGAATC
>JAJPZH010000027.1 GCA_021204515.1 Alistipes sp.
GTCCTATACGCCCCGCGTGGTCGAGACTCCGCTGGGCGAAGCGACCGTCGAGACGATCGACGACCGGATCGTCGTGGCGACGATTCTGCGCGCCGGTCTTCCCTACCATCAGGGGTTTCTGAATTACTTCGACGATGCGGAGAACGCGTTCGTTTCGGCCTACCGTAAAAGTACGAAAGACGGTAAGTTCACCGTTAAGGTAGAGTATATTTCGTGCGGCGACCTCGAAGACAAGGTCCTGCTGCTGGTCGATCCGATGCTGGCGACCGGCTCCTCGCTCGTGCTGGCCTACAATGCGCTCTGTGAGAAGGGCGGCACGCCCAAATATACGCATGTGGCGGCTGTCATCGCCAGCGAGCAGGGGCTGGATTATGTCGGGAAAAACATGCCGCGTCAGACCACGACGGTCTGGGCCGCAGCCGTCGATGAGGAGCTTACTTCGCGCTCCTATATTGTTCCCGGCATCGGCGAGGCCGGCGATCTGGCCTACGGCGAGAAGATTTAAGGGGAGCGTCGGCCTACGGGGTGCGTGCCGGGTGTTTTCGGCCGGATGATTCGCGGGCTGAACGGCCTTTCAGCCGGATGATCCCCTCGGCAGAACGATTTTTCGGCCCGGATTTCCCGGCCGGATGGTTTGCGGCCTGAATGATTTTCGGATCTGAATGATCCCGGGCAGATGATTTTCTCGGTTGAACAACTTTTCGGATCGGTTTTTTCGGGCGGATGACTTTCCCGGCAGAACGATTCTCCGGAGGAAATGATTCCGGACCGAATTTCGGGGTGTCGGAAATTCTTAGGGCGGTGAGCTGCAGTTGCAGCATACGCCGCCACATTCTGCCCGGCTGCGGAGCATGGCCGCTCCCGGCGTATATGTGCACTATTTTGCTCGTATGGTAAAAAAGAAACTGGCTTTTGTTTTCGGAGTATTCTGCGCGACGGTCCTGCTGATGGCGGTGCAGAAACCTGTTTTTCTGGCCTACTATGCCGCGGATGCGGCGCAGGCTTCCGCGGAGGAGTGGTTCGGGGTGATATGGCACGGCCTGACGCTCGACAGCACCGTCGCGGGATATGTTACCGCCCTGCCGCTGCTGCTGACGCTCGCGTCGCTCTGGGTGCGGCTCCCCGAACGGATATGGCGGCGGGTGCTGCATGTCTATTTCGTGCTGATCGCCGTCCTGACGGCCTCGATTTTCGCCGTGGACGTCGAGCTGTACCGGCATTGGGGCTTCCGGCTCGATTCGACGGTTATGATCTACCTTTCCGATCCGAAGGAAGCCATGGCGAGCGTCGATTTCTGGCTCGGCGTGCGGCAGACGCTTTTGGCCGTCGTCTATGCCGCGCTGATGATCTGGGTTTATCGCCGTATCGTGCGGCTTTTCGACGGCCGGCCTCTGCGCCTGCGTGCCGCGCTGCCGTGGAGCGTCGGCCTGCTGCTGCTTGCTGGATGCGATTTTCTGGCAATTCGCGGCGGCGTGGGAGCGTCGCTCGCCAATGTCTCGAAAGTCTATTTCAGTGCGAACATGTTCCTGAATCATGCGGCGACGAATCCCGTCTTTTCGTTTCTGACGACGCTCGGCGACCACACCGACTATGCTTCGGAATATCCCTTCTTCGACGAAGGGACGCGCGCGGCGAAATTCGACGCCCTGCGCGGCAACGGCCCTGCGTCCGGACCTTCGGAGCGAGTACTTACGACGACCCGTCCCAATGTCGTGGTGGTTATTCTGGAGAGTTTCGCCCGTACGGTCATGGATGCCGACATCGACGGCCGGCCCGTCATGCCCAATATGCGGCGGTTCCGGGACGAAGGCATTTGGTTCGAGAACTTTTTCGCCAATTCGTTCCGCACCGACCGCGGCGAAGTGGCGATCCTGAGCGGATTCCCGGCGCAGACGCGCATGTCGATCATGAAACTTCCGGCCAAGAGCCGCAGCCTGCCGTCGCTGGCCCGTTCGCTGGCCGGCGAGGGCTACGCCACGGGTTTCGTCTACGGCGGCGACCTCAATTTTACCAATCAGGCCTCCTACATGTATGCTACGGGTTGGCAGCAGCTCGTCTGGCAGAAGGATCTGCGGTTCGATACGCCGCCCTCCGACTGGGGGTACGACGATGCGGTGATGTGCGACTGGTTCGCCAACCGCGTGATCGCGCAGAGCGAGTCGGGAGAGCCGTTTCTGGCCGGACTGCTGACCCTGAGCAGCCACCGTCCGTTCGACGTGCCGTTCGACAAGTTCGACGACAGGGAGCTGAACGCCTTCGCCTTCGCCGACGACTGCGTCGGCCGCATGATCGACAAACTCAGGGCTTCGCCTGCATGGAACGATCTGCTGGTCGTGCTGGTTGCCGACCACGGCTATCCGTGGCCGCGCAGTCTGTCGTATAACGAACCGCTGCGCCACCATATTCCGATGATCTGGCTGGGCGGCGCCGTCGCCGGACCGCGCGTGGTCGAAGAGTACGCTTCGCAGATCGACATCTGCGCCACGATTCTCGGCCAGCTGGAGGTGGCGCACGACGATTTCGACTACAGCAAGGATATCTTTGCCCCGACCCCCCCCGCAAGTTCGCTTACTACACTTTCAACGACGGTTTCGGCGTGGTCGATGCTTCGGGCGAAGCCGTCTGGGACGCTACGGGCGGCAAGGCCGTTTCGGAGACCGCTCCCGGTCTGATGGACATAGGACGCACGATGCTGCAAACCACCTATACCGACATCGGAAACCGCTGACAGCGGGGGAAATACCTGAAAATAGGTATTGCGGGGCCTGACATAATTCGTTAATTTTGCCGATATTGAGAATATTATGTATAGAATTGGACGATACAATGCCGACGACCGCATGTGCGATCTGGTCTGCGACCGCTACCCCGTACTGCTTATCATGAGCCGGTTCGGCATCGCGCTGGGCTTCGGCGACAAGACGATCGGCGAGGTCTGCCGCGACAGCGGAGTCGATACCGGGACGTTCCTGACCGTGGTCAATACGCATATCGACGACGAAGCTCCCGATCCCGGAACTATTTCGGTCGGGGCGCTGGTGGGCTATCTCCGCAACTCCCATAACTATTTCCTCGATTTCCGGCTTCCGGGGATTCGCCGCAAACTGATCGAGGCCATCGACTGCAGCCGCAACGACGTGGCCTTCGCCATCCTGCGGTTCTTCGACGAGTATGTCGCCGAGGTGCACAAGCATATGGATTACGAGGAACAGAAGGTTTTCCCCTACGTCGAAGCCCTGCTTGGCGGGCAGCGTCCCGAGGGGTATTCGATCGACGTTTTCCGCCGTCATCACGATCAGGTCGAGACCAAGCTCGCCGAACTGAAGTGGATCATCATCCGTTATTATCCCTCGGGGAGTACCAATGAACTGAACGGCGTGCTTTTTGACATCTTCACCTGCGAACGCGATCTGGCTTCGCACAACGATATCGAAGACCGCCTGTTCATTCCGGCCATCAAACGGCTGGAGGAAGCCGGCGCCGATGTCCGGTCCGGGGACGGGCCGCAGAAGCGGCCGTCCGGCGCGAAAGGAGGCGCCCGATGAAAGCGCTGAAGCTCGCCGTCGCCGAGCCTTCGGCTATCCTGCGTTACGGCATTATCGCCCTGCTGCGCCGGATACCTGCGGCGAACGTCGATATTCTCGAAATCGGGGATATTTCGCAGCTTGCCGTGCAGCTTTCGCGTCACCGGCCCGACGTGCTGATCGTCAATCCTGCGTCGCTGGGCCTCTATACGCCGCAGCAACTGCGGGCGCAGACCGGATGCGAGGGCATGCGGTGTCTCGCCCTGCAGCTGTCGGTGACCGATGCCGCGACGCTCAGTACCTACGACGAGGTGCTTTCGATCTATGACTCGGAGGAGTGTGTACGTCAGAAGATCGTACATCCGGCCGAAGAGGCGCCCCGCGAAGAGCGTCAGGAGCCGCTGAGCGTCCGCGAGCGCGAAATCGTCGTCTGCATCGTCAAGGGCATGACCAACAAGCAGATCGCCGATGCGCTCTGCATCTCGACCCATACGGTCATCACGCACCGCCGTAATATCGTGGCCAAACTGCAGATTCACTCTCCGGCGGGCCTGACGATCTACGCCATTGTCAATAAACTGGTCGATCTCTCGGAAATCCGGGATACGATTACCGAAATATAAACGATCATGGGACACGATCATCATCACGACCATACGGTCTCGTCGCTCAACAAGGCCTTCATCCTCGGCATCACACTCAACGTAGCGTTCGTCGTCGTCGAATTCGCCGTCGGACTCTACTACGGGTCGATGGGGCTGCTGTCCGACGCCGGACACAACCTTTCGGATGTGGCGAGCCTGTTGCTGGCGATGCTCGCTTTCCGTCTCGCGCAGGCGCATGCCACGCCGCGCTATACCTATGGCTACAAGAAGAGTACGGTGCTTATCTCGCTGCTCAATTCGGTGATTCTGCTGATCGCCGTGGGGGTGATCGTCGCCGAGAGTATCGGCCGGATGATGCACCCGGCACCCATCGAGGGCGGTGCTATCGCATGGACGGCGGGCGTCGGCGTGGTGATCAACGGATTCACGGCGTGGCTTTTCATGAAGGACAAGGACAAAGACCTGAACGTCAAGGGGGCGTATCTCCATATGGCCGCCGACGCCTTGGTGTCGGTGGGGGTGCTGGTGTCGGGACTCGTGATTTCGTGGACGGGCTGGACGATCGTGGACCCGATCGTGGGACTGATCGTTGCGGCGGTGATCGTGGCTTCGGTTTGGTCGCTTACGCGCGCCAGCCTGCGGCTTTCGCTCGACGGCGTGCCCGACGGAATCAGGGTGGACGAACTGGACCGGATGATGACTGCCGTGCCGGGCGTCGAAGCCGTACACCATATCCACGTCTGGGCTATCAGCACGACCGAAAACGCCCTCACGGCGCATGTCGTGCTTACGGACCTGTCCCGTTTGGAAGAGGTCAAACATCAGCTTAAAACCCGGCTCGACGAGGCCGGGGTGCACCACGTGACGCTCGAATTCGAATCGGTCGCCGAGAAGTGCTGCGATCTCAGCGACTGACGGATTTGCAGACGGCTCTGCGTTTCAAATCACCCGGCTTCGCATGCTCAGAATAAAATTCGGCCTTTTCGGGCCGGATTTTTTGTATGGGCTTTGAAGTGTTGGAGCGGCAGTCGTCGAAAGGCTCCGATTCAGGGTACCGGGTCGTATCCGCTGCCTCCCCACGGATGGCAGCGCGACAGCCGCCGCAGGGTGAGCCACGAGCCTTTCAGCGGGCCGTGTTTGCGCAGGGCTTCCAGCGCGTACTGCGAGCAGGTCGGCGTAAACCGGCACGACGGGGGCGTGAAAGGCGAGATGCAGAGCTGGTAGAACTTCACCAGTGCGATCAGCGGCAGGGCGCAGATACGCCTAAAGATGCTCCACGACTGTTTCCAGAATCCGCCGGACTGCATTTGAGATCGTTTTATAGGACAGCACCTCTTTCGAAGAGTAGATCAGCGCCAGATCGAGATTGACCGGCCGGCCGTCGTGCAGCAACTGCTTTTGCACCCGGTATGCTTCCTTGGTACGGCGGCGCAGCAGATTGCGTTTATTGGCCCTTTTGTGGAACTTTTTGGGTACGGAGAACAATACCTCGACCGAAGGAACTTCGTCGGCTTCGGCGAACCAGACGTACCGGAACGGGAAGATAAAACCGCTCTCTCCGCTCTCGAACATCCGACGCACGGCACCGAGCGAGCGGAGCCGTTCCGTACGGGGGAGCGAGCAGTCGGGCATAAGCGTATTATTTGCGGGGTTCGGCAGGACGGCGCGTGCGGCTCTTCTTGGCCAGTTTGTGCTGTTGGCTGCGGATGAACTCCTCTTTTTGCGTGTCGGTAATCAGCTCGACGGGTTCGATCTCCTCGCCTCTCTGCACCTTCCCCAGATAAATGTCGATCGCCTTGACCATCGACGGGGCTTCGGGCGTGGGGGCATTGGCCAGTACGGTGATGCCGGCGTCGAGTGCGGCGCGCAGCGTGCCTTCGCCGAAGACAGCCACGGCAGGCAGATTCTCCGTGCCGAATTTCTCGACCAGCGTCTTGACGTCCGACGGGGAGTAGAGCGCCAGCAGGCCGTAATCGGAGAGCGTGATGTCGTCCATATCCGAAGCGACCGTGCGGGCCAGAATAGCCGGATCGAACGACATTTTGAGCTTGGCGAGCGTTTCGGGAAGCTCGGGTTTGTGGGGTTCGCTCAGCGCCAGCAGGAATTTCTCGTCCTTGTGCTTGATGATCAGCTCGATGAACGAAGTGAACGAACCGTCGGCAAACGAAATCTTGCGTTTGCGGTAAACGATGTATTTTTGCAGATAGAGCGCCACGGCTTCCGTCTGACAAATGTATTTCATGGTTTCGGGCACCGTGATACGGGCCTCTTCGCAGATGTGGAAGAAACTGTCTACCGTCGTGCGCGAAGTGAAAATCACGGCCGTATGCGTCAGGATTTCGACCCGCTGTGCGCGGAATTCTTTCAGCGAAACGCCTACTACGCGGATAAACGGTTTATAGGCGATCTCTACTTTGTATTTCTCGGATAATTCGTAGAACGGGGACTTTTCGATAACTGCCGGCCTCGGCTGCGAAACCAATACTTTTTTTACTTTCAATTCTAACCTAATTTATGTTGTTCTTCAATCACTGAATCATCTTGCCGCAAGCAGCCATATGAGGCTGATTGGGAAAACTTCCACGGTACAAAGGTACAAAATCCAATGCAAAATCGAAATTTTTTTGGAAAGAAACAGATTCACTGTCTCTCTGAGATATAAGAATGCCGTTGCGAGCAACTCGATGACAATGATGCAGAACCATACGCCGCCCGTACCCCGGGGACATAGTGCGAAGAGCAGCAGGGCGGGGACCGTGACGATGACGCCCAGCGTGAAATAGGTGCGTTTGAGCAGCATCAGCTGCGAGACGAAGGGCTGCGAGAGCGTTACGGCTCCGGCCAGCCGTACGACTCCCCGCTGGAAAAGCCCCACGCACAGGCAGGCGAACGTCGCCAGCAGGCTGAGGCCCAGCACGGCGCCCTGCGGGATCGTTTCGATCAGGCTGTCCGGGATCAGCGAATCGCCGTACTTGACGGTCATGACGCCCACGAACAGAATGCCGATCGCGGTTGCGATATTCAGGAAGCGCGAGAAACCGCTGCCGCCCGGATCTTCCATAAGACGTTCGCCCGTGGCGGTGTCGTGCGATATGCGCGTCAGCAGCAGCCGTATGTCGCCCAGATTGCGGTAGAGCAGGATGGCATAGGTTGCCGCGAGCAGCAGAACGAAGCCCTGAAAAACGGGGTTTTCGGTGAGGGACGGAGCCGGGGCAGCCGGCAGGACCCGGGCCGGAACGAGGGTCGATGCCAGACCGAAAACCTCTTCTGCCGGTGCGTCGCGCCAGAGTGTGTCGGCCGTGCCCTGCAGCGGGCCTTCCAAGGAAAAAAACAGCAGCGAATCCCCGGTCAGCGGCCCGGTACAAAGCGTATCGGCCGTCAGGGAGTCCGTATCTTGTGCCGGGATGGTGTCGGCCGTCAGCGAGTCGGTCCCTTGTGCCGTTGCGGTGTTTGTTGGCACTACGGTCCGGGGCGTGACTCTCCGGGCTGAATTTCCCGTGCCGGGCAGGGCGTGCGTCGTCTCTTGGTGCGTGCCGGGGCCATGCGCCGACGCCGATGTGTCGGCCGGAGCCTGCTGTGCCGCGGAAGTTACGGCTTGGTCTGCGGACACGGGGCCGGGTTCCTGCATGACGGGGAGCGGGACCGGCGCGGTATGTGTCAGCGGGCCGGTCATCCTTCGAAGATGCGTTTGAGCGTGATGCGGATCGTGGTGCCCTTGCCGATTTCCGATTCCGTTACGGCGATTTTACCCTGATGGTAATCCTCGACGATACGGCGCGAAAGCGACAGGCCGAGACCCCAGCCGCGGGTTTTGGTGGTGAATCCCGGTTCGAAAATGCGTTTCCAGTTGCTTTTGGGAATACCCTTGCCCGTGTCTTTGACGTCGATCATCACGTTTTTGTCGTCCGACGAGATATGCACGTCGATCGAGCCGTGGCCCTGCAGGGCGTCGAGCGAGTTTTTCATCAGGTTTTCGACGACCCATTCGAACAGCGCGGCATTGATGTTGGCCTGCACCGGGGCGATGGCCAGTCCGTTGTAGTCCAGCGTCACGTTGCGCGGGATGCGTTTGCGGAAATACATGACCGATTCGCCCACCACTTCGTTGATATTCGCCGGCGTAAGGGGCGTTTCGGAACCGATTTTCGAGAAGCGGTCCACGATCTTCATCAGGTGCGTGAGGTCCTTGTTCATCTCCTCGACGGCTCCCTGATCCACCTCCTGCGAACGCAGGTATTCGATCCAGCCCAGAAGCGACGAGGTCGGCGTGCCCAGCTGGTGGGCCGTCTCTTTGGCCAGTCCGATCCATACGCGGTTCTGCTCGTCGTGTTTCGACGAGCGGAAAGCGATGAATCCCAGCATGATAAAGGCCGTGATGACCAGAATCTGCACGTACGGGAAATAGTAGAGCGATTTGAGCAGTGCCGACCGGCCGTAAAAGATGATGTGGTAGTGGTCGCTCGACCACCAGAACCGCACCGTGCGCGGCGGGTTCTCCTCCGTCAGTTTGTCGATCATCCTGCGCAGGCGGTCGGGATGGTCGATGATCTTGTCCGGAATCAGGTGCGACCGGAACACTTCGAGGTTCTCGTTGGTGATGATGAACGGGATGTTGTTGCCGTTGGAGACGATGTCCTGAATGAGCGGGTCCTCCATCGAGCCGCCCATCACGTCGCGGTTGACCCGTTCCATGGCGTGCGCCCACAGGGCCACGTCGTGCTGCTCCTTCTCCTTGAGCCGCTTGGCCATGTTGTTGGTGTAGAGCAGCGAGACCATGCCGAGGGCTATGCCCACGATGATGACCACCACGCGGTTGCGGAACGAGAATATGTCGCGGCGGATCTTCATGGCTGCCGGGTTATTTGCGCGGTGTGTCCTGCTCGGTGACGATGCGGGTGTATTCCGCTCCGTCGCCGAGTATCTCCGCAGCGCGCCGTACGTCCTGATCGTCGGTGAGCGAGTGTTCGATGACCCCTTCGGAGTACCCGTGGCGCAGGACGATGTCGTTGTTGATCGTCTCGACGATCTCCTTGCGGTAGGTCTCCAGATTGGTCTGCGTATCGTCTTTCAATTCGGCCTCGACGCGGTCGAACTTCTCCTTGAGGTCTGCGAAACGGTCGTCCTCGGCGGCCTTTTTCAGCGCTTTGAGGGCGCGGCGGGTGTCCGATTCGTAGGGTACGGTCTTGTCCTTCATGAATTCGGCGAAGTCGGCGTAATCCCGGTCCGTGATCGAGAAGGTCCGGATGTCGATCTGCTGATCCGGATGGCGGCGCATGTAGTCGTCGCCGAAATCTTCGATGAATCCCAGCGCATAGAGCGTCATCGCGAAGCGGCTGATGTATTCGGGTTCGGTGCGGATGTCGGGCATGATGCCCCCGCCGTCGTAGACCTTGCGGCCGGCGCGGGTTTCGTACTCGGTGATGAGCGAGTCGGGTATGGCCTTTACCGATCCCTCCTGCGAGTGGGAGTAGTCGATGGCCTGAATGCACCGGCCCGAAGGAATGTAATATTTGGCCGTGGTGAGTTTCAGCATGGCGTTGTAACCCAGCGGCCGCGGCGTTTGCACGAGTCCTTTGCCGTAGCTGCGCTGTCCGATCACCACCGCGCGGTCGAGGTCCTGCAAGGTCCCGGTCACGATCTCCGACGCCGATGCCGAATTGCCGTTGATAAGTAAGGCCAGCGGCAGATCGGGAAGGATCGGTGTCGACGAAGTGCGGTAAACCTTTCGCGAATCTTCCGTGCGGCCTTTGGTGCTTACTACTTCGGTGCCTTTGGGGACGAACATGCCCAGAATCTTGATCGCCTCCTGCATGATGCCGCCGCCGTTGCTGCGGTAATCGAGGATCAGGCCTTTCAGTTCGCCCTCGGTGCGCAGTCGTTCGACGGCTGCGCGCATATCTTCGTAACACCCTTCGGTGAAGTCGCTGTGGCGGATGTAGCCGATGCCGTCGGCCGCCCATCCCGTGTAGGGAACGCCCGGAATGGAGATGCGTTCACGTTGCAGGGTAACGGTCTCGGTGCTGCCGTCGAGGTGCTCGACGGTCACCTTGACCTTACTGCCCGGCTCTCCCTTGAGCCGGGAGCTGACCTGCTCGGTCGTGAAGCCTTTGGCATCCTTGCCGTCGATGGCGAGGATCTTGTCGCCGATCTTCAGTCCGGCCCGGTCGGCGGGCGAATCCTTGTAGGGCTGGGCGATCTTCACCCAGTCGCCCTTTTGGCGGATGAGCGAACCCACGCCGCCGTATTTGCCCGTGGTGAGCAGTTCGAAGTCGGACATCTGCTCTTCGGGAATGTATTCGGTATAGGGGTCCAGATCGCGGACCATGCCTTCGGCGGCTCCTTCCATGAGTTTGTCGGGGTCCACCGGGTCTACATAGCCCAGCGACAGTTCGCGCATCATATTGACCGTGATCTCCATGTTGCGCCCCAGCCCGAAGTCGTTGCGGGCGGCGAAGGTCAGCAGGGCTGCTGCCGAGGCCGCCACGGCGGCCGTGAGCAGATAACGGTATCCTTTTCTAATCATGTTTTGTCATTTGTATATACGAATCCAGTTTGTATCCGGCTCTGGCTACGCCGCGGCGTATGCCGTCGATCAGGATCCACTGTCCGTACTGTGAAACTTTTATCTCGTCTTCCCCCAGCAGCATCAGCTTGCGCAGCGGGCCGTCGGCGCGGAACGTCATTACGCCGTCCTCCTCGGAGCGAAGCGAAAAGCCTGCCGATTTGAAAGCGTTTACGATCTGTTCGCGGTTCTCCTCCACGTCGCCTTCGACCCTGCGCTGTACGAAGCCGAATTTGGGGTAGAAGGCCGCAAGCAGGACGATCACCGCGGGCAGCATCAGTCCGCGCGTCGTATGGAACATCACGTAGAAGGTCTCTTCGAGCGTCAGCGTCGCAAAGCCCGACAGCCGGTTCAGCGCCATGATCGCTGCACATAAAACGCACAGAGCGACGAAATATTTTAACGAACGGATGAAGTATTTCATAACAGCAATTAATATATGATTCGTGTCGTTGTCATGCGTTGTCGGCCGCGGTCGCCGCCTTTGGCGTCGTGTGCGCTTTTGGCCCCGCTCCGGATCTTCTCGCGGGAGAGGCTTGCCGCCTGCGGCCGGTTTGTCGTTTATTTCCCCTTTCCGATCTCCCCGATGCGGTCGGCGACCTCCTGCATCAGCCATTTGGGCGTGGAGGTGGCGCCGCATATGCCGACCGATTCCGCACCTTCGAACCATGCGGGGTCGATCTCCGCGGCTTCCTCGATGTTGCAGGTCCGGGCGTTGGCCCTGCGGCACACTTCGAAGAGCACCCTGCCGTTCGACGACTTGCGTCCGCAGACGAAAACCACCGCGTCGAACCGCCGCGCGAACTCCTGCAGATGCTGTTCGCGGCTGGAAACCTGCCGGCAGATCGTGTCGTCGATATGCACGTCGGCGGGATTCGCGGCCCGGCGGCGCATTTCGGCTCCCAGCGTTTCGAACAGGGCGATGCTCTGGGTGGTCTGCGACAGGAAGTAAACCGGGCGCGTGAAGTCGATCTGACCGAGGTCCGCCTCCCCTTCGACCACGATCGTCCGGTCGGGGACCTGCCCCGTGAGTCCGACCACTTCGGCGTGGCCCCGTTTTCCGAGGATCACGACCTGCCCTCCGGCCGGGCGCATCTGTTCGTGGGCTTTTACGACGCGGGCCTGCAGGCGGGCGACCACCGGGCAGGTGGCGTCGATCACTTCGATACCCAGCTCTCCGGCCCGGGCGTAGGTCGTCGGAGGTTCCCCGTGCGCCCGGATAAAGAGCCGGCAGCCCCTCAGACGGGGCATGTCGGCATGGGTCACGGTGCTCAGGCCCAGTTTTTCGAGCCGCTGCACTTCGATCCGGTTGTGGACGATGTCGCCCAGCGAATAGACCGTTTCTCCCCCTGCGAGGGCCTTCTCGGCCTCCGAAATAGCCCGGACCACGCCGAAGCAGAAGCCCGATTTATCGTCGATTTCTATTCGCAAATCCTTCACTGTGCCGTTTGCACGGCGAACCGTGCATTTATTTGTTTGTTCGCTCCAGTTCCTTCATAAACCACGCCATCTGCTGGTCTACCGTCATGCAGCTGTTGTCCAGCACGACGGCGTCGTCGGCCTGCCGCAGGGGCGATATGGCGCGGCTCATGTCGGCCTTGTCGCGCTCGCGGACGTTGCGCTCGATCTCCTCCAGCGACACGTCGTCGCCCTTGGCGCGCAGTTCGTCGTAGCGGCGGCAGGCCCGCACCTTGGGGTCGGCCGTCATGAAGATCTTCAGCTCTGCGTCGGGGAATACCACCGTGCCGATGTCGCGGCCGTCCATCACCACGCCCCGGCGGCGTCCCATCTCCTGCTGCATGGCCACCAGTTTGCGGCGCACGGCCGGAATGGCGCTCACGCGGCTCACGCAGTTGCTGACCTCGATCGTCCGGATCTTGCCCTCCGCCAGATCGCCGTTTACGTAGATGTCGCTGGCGCCGCGTTCGGGGTTGAACCGGAAGGTGATCGTAATCTGGTCGAGCAGTTTTGCGACCGCGTCCTCATCGACCATGCCCGAACGGATCGCTCCGTGTTCGAGCGCATAGAGCGTGACGGCGCGGTACATGGCGCCCGTGTCGATGAAAATGTAGCCCAGACGCCGGGCGATGGCTTTGGCGAACGTGCTCTTCCCGCACGACGAAAACCCGTCTACGGCGATTATGATTTTGTGTTTAGTATCCGACATTGGGGAATATATCAAGGAATGTTGAAAGTATCGTGTAAATACCCAGTATGCCGATGATAAGGCCCGCGACGTGGTTGATCGTCAGCATGTGGCGGGGACGGAAACGGCGGCGGAAGAGGTTGATGACGAAGGCCAGCATCGTCCACCATGCCGCGGCGCCGCCGAAGAATCCCGCAATGATGAACACCGCGCGGATGAAGCCTCCCAGTCCTTCGTGCGTGATGTCGCCGCCCGAAATCTTGAAGACGGCGAAAAAGGCGAGGATATAGGGGATTACCATGATGAAGTTGGCGATCGTAAGCCCGAAGATCGAAGCGAAGTCCTGCCACAGCGAGGTTTTGCCCGCACGGTTGCGGCGGATCTGGGGAACGGGGTTCTGGGCGAAGATGTAGACGCCGACGATCACCACGAAAATACCGCCGATTACGCGCAGCAGCGTGTTGTACTGCTCGATCTGGGTTTGGAGCATCGAATAGAAGAACAGCGCCGCCATGGCCATAAAGGTATCGGCACAGGCGACACCCAAACCCGATACGATCCCCGAGCGGCGGCTTTTCGACAGCGTGCGCTGGATGCAGAGCACGGCTACGGGGCCGACGGTGATCGATGCGGCGACACCTACGCAGATGCCGCGGAACATAACGTCCAGAAATTCAAATCCCATTTCGCTTGTTGCGGAGTTTTCAGTGAGCAAAGATACTAAAAACCTCGGACATCCGCCAGACGGAGGCAAAAAAAGGGCGCGCCGGGTTGTCTGAAATGGCCGATATGTTGATAAAATATCGAAAACTTTGGCCGAATAGTTGTATATCGGTACTTGTTAGTCAGTATTTTTGCATAAACAACAATCGGGCCTATGGCAGAAATGAAACAATTCGGGATCGACCTCGAACTCGACGATACGATCGCTCAGGGCAACTATTCGAATCTGGCGATCATCTCCCACTCCACCTCGGAGTTCATCATCGACTTCGCCGCGGTGCTTCCCGGCGTGCAGAAGGCGCGCGTCAAGAGCCGTATCATCCTCACGCCCGAGCATGCCAAACGACTGCTGCGCTCGCTGCAGGAGAATATCGTCCGCTACGAGAGCAACGTGGGCAAGATCGAGATTCCGACTCCTTCGCCGGCTTCCGAGACGGGGCCGAAAATGGGCGAGGCTTAAAAATAAACAAGGGCGCTGACATATGCAGCGCCCTTTGTTTTTGTTCGAAGGCGTGTTCCTGCCGGCCGTCGCTGCCGGGAGCGGTTATCTGTATCCCGGCTTGCGCCGTCCGGTGCCCTCGCGGCCCGTCAGGTCGTCGCCCAGTTCCGCGCGGTACCGCTCGGCGACCGCTTCCAGTTTTTCAGCGATTTCGGGATGCTGCGCCAGCACGTTATACCGTTCGCCCGGATCGCGCCGCATGTCGTACAGCTCCTTTTCTTCGACACGGCGGGGAATCATCTCGCCGGGCATGCCGTCGTCGCCGGGCGTCCCGTAGGCGAGGTAGTCGTGCGGGAAGATCAGCTTGTAGGTGCCGTCGGTCACGGCTTCGAGACTGTTGTCCTGATAATAGAGACAGAGCGCGTCGCGGACCGGCGCCGCATCGGGGTCTTCGAACAGCGGCAGCATGCTCACGCCGTCGATCTTGTGTGCGGGCAGCGGCGCTCGGGCGATCTGGGCGAAGGTCGGCAGCAGGTCGATGTTGGAGGCCAGCCGTTCGCAGATCGTACCCGCAGGTATCACCCCTTTCCAATAGGCGATAAGCGGCACGCGGAGTCCTCCGTTGAAGGTCGTTGCCTTGGCTTCGCGCAGGCCTCCGGTCGATCCGGCATGGTTGCCGTAAGCGATCCACGGGCCGTTGTCCGAGGTGAAGATCACCAGCGTATTGCGTTCCAGATCCAGCTCTTCGAGCGTCCGGAGCACCTCGCCGACGCTCCAGTCCAGCTCCATCATCACGTCGCCGTAAAGTCCCTGTTCGCTTTTGCCCTTGAATTTGTCCGAGACGGCCAGCGGCACGTGCGGCATCGAGTGGGCCAGATAGAGGAAGAACGGGCGGTCTCTGTTCTCACGGATGAACTTCACGCTCCGCTCGGTGTAGTCCGTGGTGAGCGTGGTCTGGTCGAGGTTGTAGCCCAGTATTCGGTTGCCTTCGTAGGTCGGCAGGTCGGGGAATTTCCACTTGGGATGGTAGGGCCACATGTCGTTCGAGTAGGGCAGTCCGTACCACTCGTCGAACCCGTGTTGCAGGGGCAGGAACTTCTCGGCGTCGCCGAGGTGCCATTTGCCGAAGATCGCCGTGGCGTAGTCGCGTTTCTTGAGCACTTCGGCGATGGTCTCCTCCTCGTCGCTGATGCCGTAGGGACAGCCCGGATTGGGCGCATGAGCGAAGCCGATGCGGTTGGGATAACACCCCGTGAGCAGTCCTGCGCGGGATGCGCCGCTGATGGGCTGTGCGGCGTAAAAATTGGTGTACCGCATTCCTTCGCGGGCCAGACGGTCGATGTTCGGGGTCTTGTAGCCCAAGGCTCCGGAGAAGGAGAAGTCGCCGTTTCCGGCGTCGTCGAGGTTGATGAGGATGAAATTGACGTAATCGGGTTGTTTCGGCTCCGTGCCGCACGACACGATCCCTGCGGCGGCCGCGGCCGCCGGCAGGAGGGGTAGATATTTCATATTTGGTTTTGTTTTTATCGTACGGTTAATGTTTTGCGCTTTCGGGGGCGTAATGGGTCTCCATGATCTCCCGCATGCGCACCGCCCCTTCGTCGGTGTCCTTGTACTGTCGGCGCAGTTCGAGCATCTCGCGTTTCATCGCTCCGATCACTTCCGCATAGGCCGGGTTGCCGTATTGGTTCCGGTTTTCGTGCGGGTCGGTCCGCAGGTCGTAGAACTCCCACGAGGGCGTCGAGACGCAGTCGTCCGAGCCGGTCATGCCGAGCCGGTCGCCGTAAAAGAAGATCAGTTTGTAACGGTCGTTGCGGATGCCCATGTGCGCCGGGCGTATTTCGTGCTGGGTCCAATAGCGGTAATACATGCTGCGGGGCCAGTCCTGCGGGGTGTCGCCCGCGAGGTTGCTGCGGAAACTGCGTCCCTGCGCCTGTTGCGGCGGTTCGGCGCCGGCATAATCGGCCAGCAGCGAAGCGAAATCGACGTTGGTGACGATATCCCCGTTGCGGGTCCCGGCCGGAATCTCCTTCGGATAGCGGATCACGAAGGGCATGCGCAGCGGTTCCTCGTACATGATCCGCTTGTCGAAGAAGCCGTGCTCTCCGAGGAAATATCCCTGATCCGAGACGTAGATCACGACCGTATTTTCCGCCAGTCCCTCTTCGTCGAGCGTGCGGAGCAGACGGCCGATGTTGTCGTCGATCGCCGCGGCGCAGCGCAGGTAGTCGCGGACGAGCTTCTGATAGATGGCCCGGCGGTTGGCGACCGAATCGCCCTCGACGCCGCAGAAAGGCAGTTCGGGGTAGTAGGTCCACCAGTTCTCCGGGTCGGTGTAGGCCTTGTTCCAGCGCCAAGCCATCGTTTCGAGCGGCTGGCCCGCGAATGTGCGGCCCGACTTCGCGGGGCCGAATTCGAGCAGGTTCTCCGGTTCGGGGAACTTCACGCCGTCGTAAAGGTGCGCGAACCGCTCCGGGAAATCGCACGGTTCGTGCGTGGCCTTGAAGTGGCAGAACACCGAGAAGGGCTTCGTCCGGTCCCGCTCTTTGATCCAGCGGATCGCCTTGTCGGTCACCAGATCGGTCGAGAATCCCTTTTCCACCGCGCCGCCTACGCCCTTGTCGTCGTCCATCCAGTTTTCGGCCGTCTTGAATACCGGGTCGCGGTAGGTGCCCTGATCGTGGAAAACGCTGTAGTAGTCGAATCCCGCCGGCTCCTTCTTCAGGTGCCATTTGCCGATCAGCGCCGTCCGGTAGCCGGCCTGCTGCAGCCGCTTGGCGATGTTGTCCTGTTCGGGGCGCAGCGCGTCGTCGAGCGTATAGACGCCGTTCAGGTGGCTGTACTGCCCGGTGAGGATCGCGGCCCGGCTCGGCACCGAAATCGAGTTGGTACAGAATGCGTTGTCCAGCACGCACCCTTCGGCGGCCAGCCGGGCGATGTTGTCGTTGGCGGCGTACGGCGCCAGAATGCCGCCGTAAATGCCCCAGCTCTGCGAGGTGTGGTCGTCCGAAAGAATGAAGAGAATATTGGGATGCTCCGGCGGCGCTTGGTCCGTGCATCCTGCGGTCACGGGGAGAATTCCGACGGCGGCCGCGCATAGTTTGAATCCGCGTGTATCCATACCGCTAATATACGTAAATTTCGTCGATAAACAGATACGGCCGCAGATTTCGGTCGAAATAAGCTTCGGGAAGCTGCTCCGAGCGCATGACCCGCAGTTTTACGTAACGGGCTTGGAGCGCCGGGGAGAAGTTCGCTTCGTGGCGGAAAATGCGTTTGACGGCGCCGTAGGGGACTTCCGGATAATTCTCGCTGTGTACTTCGCGGAATGTTTCGCCGTCGTCCGAAATCCATATCTTCGCTCCTGCGGCGTCCATGATGTGCGAACCGTAGTCCAGCAGGGCGTTGAACGCCACCTGCGCGATCTCCTCCTGCCGGCCCAGATCGACCACGGCCTCCATGTCGTCGTCCTGCCAGCCTATCCAGTTGCCGTAGGTGAAGACCCGCTTGCCCCGCAGGCCGTCGTTGAGCGCGGCGGCCGCGTATTTGGGGTGCGGAGCGGTCAGCAGCCGGATCGGCTTCATGGTCGCCTTGTTGAAGGTCACCTCCTCGCGGAAGGGTTCGCTGCGCCGTCCGTCGGGCAGGATGGCGACGGCACGGATCGACGCCGGCGATCCGATCCACACCGTGTCGGTGTACAGGGGCGACTCTTCCGTCGGCTCGCTGCCGTCCAGCGTGTAGCGGATGTCTGCTCCGGGCAGCGAAGAGAGGGTCATGCCCACCGCCCTGCGGCCGCAGTCCGCGGTGAAGGTGCCGGTTATGTCGTAGAAGTAGGGGAAATGGCTGTAGCCGTCGCGGTCGTAGAACCCGACGAGCCGGTCGAGCCGCGCCATGAAGTCCGTGAAATCCTTCTCCCTGTCCGACCATGCCCTTTCCGCGAGCGCCGCCAGCCGGGGCAGCAGCATATGCTCCAGAATCGTATCGGTCCGCATGTAGGTCGTCCACACGTTGGCCTGCACGCCGATAATGCGGCGGGCCTGCTCCGGCGTGAGCTGTTCGGGAACGGGTTCGGTGTCGTAGACCTTTTTCAGCGGAATATAGCCGCCGATGGTCGGCGGTTCGGTGTCGATGTTCGCCGACTGGTAATAGTCGAAGTAAAGCGACGAGTTGGGCGACATGATGACGTCGAAGCCCTCGTCGGCGGCCCGGATGCCTCCCGCCGTTCCGCGCCACGACATGACCGTAGCGTCGGGCGACATGCCGCCGTCCACGATTTCGTCCCAGCCGATCAGCCGGCGTCCGTGGCGGGAGAGAAACTTCTCGATCCGCGTGTTGAAATACCCCTGAAGCCTGTCTTCGGCGCTGTGGCGGGCGTCGGCTTTCAGCCCCGCCCTGCGGATCAGCGACTGGCATTTGGGGCACGCCTGCCACCGCGTGCGCGGCGATTCGTCGCCCCCGATATGGATATACTTCGAGGGAAAAAGTTCGATCACTTCTTCGAGCACATTTTCCACGAAATCGAAGACCGCGGGATTGCCCGCACAGAGAATGTCGCGGCGCACGCCCGGCTGCGAGGTGATGACGTACGGCCCGCCCGTGCATCCGAGTTCGGGATAGGAGGCGAGCGCCGCCGTCATATGGCCCGGCATGTCGATCTCCGGAACGACTTCGATATATCTGCGTGCGGCATAATCGACGATGTCGCGGATCTGCTGCTTGGTGTAGTAGCCGCCGAAGGTTCCCGGCTCGCCCGTGAGCGTCGTGTCGCGGCGGAAAGCCCCGGTTTCCGTCAGACGGGGATAGGCGTCGATCTCGATCCGCCATCCCTGATCGTCGGTCAGATGCCAGTGGAAGACGTTGAGGTTGTGCAGCGCCGCCAGATCGATGATCCGCTTCACCTCTTCGACGGGATAGAACGTGCGCCCCACGTCGAGCATTACGCCCCGGTAGCCCAGATACGGTTCGTCGGCGATACGGACCGCCGGGAAGAGTACTCTGGCCGCTTTTGCGGCGCCCATCGACTTGCGGAGCGTCTGGATGCCGTAGAATACGCCGGCGTCGGAGCCGCCGCTGACGGTGATGCGGTTCTCGGAGACCTCTATTTCGTATGCTTCGCTGCCTTTCCCCGGAGCATCGGCCCGCAGTACGACGGCATTGCCGTCGTCGCAAATGCCGTCCGGGCCGGTGATTTCGGGGGCCGAACCGACGACCGCTTCGATATATCCGGCAAGGAACTCCGCATTGGCGCGCATGCCGTCGCCGTCGTCGGTGCATACGATCCGGGTGCGGGCGTCCAGCTGGAAATCGCCGCTGTCGCCGGGCGCGATTTCGCCGGGACACGGAACGATCCGGTAGTCGGCGGTCGTTTTGTCGCTCTCGCCGCAGGCCGTGCAGGCAATGCAGGCCAGCAGCAGCGGATAGAATAAAAATTTCATGGCTTGGTTTTTCAAGAAAGTAGTCGTTAGAAACTACCTCCCCGTAAAACCGAATTTACGGGGAGGCTCGTTTCGTTCAGATGGTTATTGGGCGAGAACGCCGTCCCATGTATATCCCACCTCGATACGTTTGTCCGGGGTGAAGACGTAGGGGGTGCTTGCCGATGCTCTGTGGATGAGGGCGTCGGGCTGTTTGCCCGTAGCGTCCTTGAAGAGATAGGTGTCTGTTTCCGTCATCGGCGTATCCTCCTCGATGCATTTTACGCTGGAGCCCGGAACCATTGCCTTGCCTTCGGTGTACTCGTTCAGTTTCCAGTAGCCCAACAGCCCCGGCGTGTCGGCCGGAACCGCATAGCGGTTGTTGTTCAGCTCTTCGACGCTGCGCGCTACCGACCAGAAACGGACCTGACAATAGCGGTAATGGAGGTTTCCGAGACTGCCGGAAGCGGATTCGTTGCCGAAGCGGATGCCGTTCAGGGCGTAGAACTGCGTCGCGGCATAGCCCGACTTGGCCGTATAGCCGACGTTGCCGTTCACGTAGAGCGTGATGTCTCCCTCGTCGCACACGATGGCGATATGGTGCCAGACGTTCGACTGGAGCGGGATCGAGGAGATCTGCTTGCCCGAACGGCTGACCATGCCGTTGATAAGGCTGTTCTTCGTGCCGCCGCCGCTGTCGCCCAGACGGAGCATGAAACCGTCCTGAATGATCTTCGTGCCGCCCTGCTCGTAATAGCCGATGGCCGATGGGAGCCATGTCGTCGTGTTGTTGTTATAGATCTGACTGGGGTTGAACAGTGTTTCGAAGGTCCACGACGAGAGTTTGTAATCTTCGGCGAAACGTGTTTGCAGGTAACTGTTGCCCGTTACCTCGACTACATTCGAATAGGGAACCGGTGTGGCGGCCAAGATGAATGCATCGGCGTCGTCGAGTACCGGTACGGCATCCCCTTCGGCCTTTACGGCGATGGGCAGCGCATGGACGAATCCCGTCTTGTTCTGCTCCGTGGTGAGCGGATGCAGGGTGATTGTCACCGGATTGGAGACGACCTTTCCTGCGGGGATCACGGCGCTGCTTTCGAATTCGTAATTGGTGCCGGGAAGCAGTGTGTAGGACGTATTGTTCTGCTTGTTGTACTCGTCGAGGGCGTTTTCATCCACGTATACGGTGAGTTTCAGATCCTTGTCCAGCGGTTTGGAGATGCGGGGCGTGACCGTGTATACGGTGCCGTCGTCGGGGATGACGAACGAGGTGGACTTGGCCATTCCGACCGCCTCGTTCAGGAAGAGCCTGCCGGGACCCGTTACGTCGTCGTGTTTGAGTTCGGCGTTTTCGCAGGATACGAGTCCCGTCACGATCGCTGCGAGGGCTGATAAATAAAATGCTTTTATTTTCATTGCAGTAATTTTATTCGGTTATTCGTTCGAAACCTCGTCTTCGTCCCCGGACTGATGTACGGCGTTGATGGCCTGCCGGGTCCAAGGATAGAAGCCCGATTTGCCCGACAGATAATATTCGTATTCGATGTGATAGGCGCCGAATCCGCCCTTGCGGTAGGTTTTGCCCTCCCATGTGGGTTTCCACAGGGCCTGTCCCAAAAGCCGGTTGATGCCGCCGGAGTAAGAACCGCCGCCTTCTGCGGCATATTGTTCGAAATTGACCGTGGTGTAGAGTTTGCGGATCAGCTCTTCCGGTTCCATGTATCCCGAACCGTTCCGGATCACCGTGCTTATGTAGGAGTTGAGTCCCGAATCGGAGGAGGTGCTGTACGCCTGCCAGATGAAATAGTCGAAATAGGGCATGCAGCGGCCTTCGACGGCATTGATCTCTCCGTCGATGACCAGCAGTTTGTCCGTCCCCGATTTCGGTCCGAGGTATTTGCCCAACTCGTCCACGAAGATATAGAAGTTGTCGCGGTTGGAAAGCTCGCGTTTGCAGCCGGCTCCGCCGACGTTCGGTTCGTAGTCCAAGTCGATACCGCTGTAGCCGCCTGCATAGACGCTGTCGGCAAGCATGCGGGCGTACTTTCGGATGGCCGCTTCTTGGGCGGCACGCTCCTCGGTGCCGTCCGCGGCCCGCCATCCCGACGAAGTGTCCCATTCGGGCTTCCAGCCGAAATATGCCTCCTTGTCGGGGTTGTTCTGGTAGCTGCCGCCGATAATGTCGTTGCCGACCCAGCCTGTTATGGTGGTGCATACGACCTTGGTGCCTTTTACCCGCTGAACATACTCCATGTCGGCCTTCATGGCGTCGGTCTGGACGCTGGGACGCCACCGGCCCCAGATGGCCGCCAGATAGAGGCTGTCGGGAAGACCCCGGAGCGAGTTTTTGAGGTTGGTCGAATTGGCGCCCCAGCCGCCGAACCATCCCCATGCCATGTCGTAATCGGTCTCTTCTTTCCATTTGCGCAGGGCCGCGTAATAGGCGTCGTCGTGTCCGTCGCCCTTGAGGAATACCTTGCTTTCCGGCTCCGTCCACTCCTCGCAGGAGACCAGAGCGGATGCGAACAGCAGCAGAGACAGACACATCAATAATATCTTTTTCATAACTTATCGTTTTTTCGGGTTACATTGTAAAATTGCCGGTCGGCAGGAGCGCCTACCAAGCGGGTTTGTCCGTTTTTACATCCCACCACAGCCGGGTTCCGAACTTGTCGCCGCCCGAGCCCAGCAGGGCAACCGCCGCGTTGTAGTTCTCGGCGTTGCGCGTCTGTTCGTTCGGAGCGAAGGGGATGCGCGAAGCGCCTTCGGCCGGGAGGTTCGGCTCGTTCGAGGCATTGGTGCTGGTGGGCGTCGGGTAGAACCGCGGGTATCCGGTGCGGCGCTGCTCGGCCCAAGCCTCCGTTCCGAGCGGATAGAGGGCGATCCATTTCTGGGTGATGATCTTTTCGCGCTGCTTTTCCGCCGAAAGGGCGCCGTCCCATGCGACGGTGACGCTGTAGGCCGTGCCCGGCGTATAGTTGTTGGCCATGCGCGGATCCGAATAGGCGGTCGGTACGCTCGTGTTGGCGATATAGGCTGTATAGTTTTCGGCCTGATACTGCTCGAACGAAAGGCGGATGCCCTCTTCGTAGAGCGTTTGGGCGTCGCCCGTCACTTCCCAGCCGTTGACGGCCATTTCGGCTTTGAGGAAGGCCACTTCGGCGGCATTCATCCACATAAGCCGGTCGAGGGCGTTGGTTTTCGGAAGCGAATAGTAGTCCTTGTACTGGCTGTAGGAATAGGCGCCTACGCGCGAACCGTGATATTCGCTGTCCCGGACCGCAGGGTTAAAATATTTGGAGAGGCGCGGGTCGTTGAAGCTTTTCATGTAGGTAACGATCTCGGCCGCCGCATGCACGTCGCTGTAATCTTCGACGAGCCAGCGAAGCGGATTCTGGTCATTGGTCTCGGAGACGTCGAGTGCGGCGTTGTCCGCATTCGATTCGATCACGCCGTACGGATGCGAAACGGCCTCTTCGGCGTAGCGTTCGGCATCGGGCGACACGTTCGAAATGCGCATGGCCAGACGGAGCTTGAGCGAATTGGCGAACCGGATCCATTTGGCGAGGTTGCCGCTGTAGACGTAATCCGCCGATGCGGCCTCTTCGACTACCTCCGATCCGGCAAGGGTGATGTATGTCTCCAGCACGTTCACCGCATGGTCGAGGTCCTCGAACATGAAGCCGTAGACGGCCTCCTGCGATTCATAGGGAGCGGTCAGGTCGTCGTTGTTCTCCATCGTGCGGTAAGGAATGGGACCCTGAATGTCGGTGACGCGCTGCATGGCTGCCACGCGGATTATCTGGGCGAGCGCCATACGGTAGTCGTCTTCCGGCTCTTCGAGTTCCGCCTTGATGGCCCGCCAGTTACTGTAAATGTTGGTCATGGGCACTTCGTACGGAGGGTTGGCCCAGTCGTTGGCGATTCGGTAAAAGGCGAACATGCCGGTATTCCATCCTGCATCGGTCGATTTGGCGTAGGCGAAATAGCGGCCGTAGGCACCGCCCGACACGTTTTCCACGATCTGGTATTGGTTCTTGACGGTGGGAATTACATTGTACTGCATGCTTTTGATGTAGTCCCAGACGTCACGGTCTATCGTACTCGGCTGGTCGGGGTTCCGGTTGTACTCTTCGAAATTGCCCGTGCAGGACAATGTCGCCAAGGCAGCGGCGCCGAACAACAGTCTGTTTATGATGTTCATGTATTTTCTCATAACGGTCTTAAGGCTTGATTAGAACTTAAGTTGGACATTGAAACCTATGCTTCGCAGGCTCGGCTGCATGAAATAGTCGATACCTTGGAGATAGGAGCCGGTGGAGGCCGTGAGTTCGGGGTCGAACGGGGCCTTGCAGTAGATCATCCAAAGGTTGCGCCCTACGAGCGAAGTGGTCAGTTTGACCCGTTCGCCCATCCATTTCTTCGGGAAGGTATATCCGATGCTCAGCTCCTGAAGACGGACGTTCGTTGCGCTGTAGGTATAGTGGGAGAGGAGCTGCCCCAGACCGACGGTCTCGTAGTAGTGCTGCGCATCGATCTTGCCGTTGTTGATGGGAACGCCGCCGGCGTCACGCGCATCGGCGCTCGCCTTCGAGACTCCGAGTCCGTCGAGGAACCCTTGGGTGGGCGATACCACGATGCCGCCGAAGCGTGCGGAGAAGAGCAGCGAGAGGTTGATGCCCTTGTAGGAGAAATCGTTGCGGAAACCGGCATTGTAATCGGGCAGTACCGAGCCGAGTTTGATGCGCTCGTCTGTGACCATCAGCTTCGGGTCGTTGGGGTTGATGTAGATATACCCGTTCTCGTCGAGCCGCAGGTCTCCGTAGGCATACAGATCGCCCATGGTGCCGCCTTCCGTCATGATGAAATTGGCCCCGCCCATGCTGGCGACCTCATACTCCTTGAGCGTGTAGTATTTGTCCGTCTGCGGGTCGTAGTAGTTGTTCATCAGCTCGACGACCTTGTTCTTGTTGTGGCTGAGGGTGAGGTTGGAGCTCCACGAGAAATCCCTCCATGTCTTGTCGTATCCGACCGAAAGCTCGAAACCCCTGTTTTCGACATTACCTGTCTGTGCGTACATGTTTTCGTAGCCGGCCGAACCCGACAGGGGCACGAGGAAGGTCTGGTGTTTGGTGTTGGACTTGTAGTAGGTGAAGTCCAGCGAAAGCGAATTGGAGAACAGCCGGGCGTTCAGACCCACTTCCCACGAGGTCGTGTTCTCCGGGCGGAGGTTCTGGATCGGTCTGGTGGCGCTCGTGGACCACGAACCCTGCTTCCATTTGTAGGTCAGGTAGGAGATGCCCCAAGGAATGGGGCTGCCCACTTCGGCCCACGAAGCCCGCACTTTGAGATAGTCGATGAACGAGGGGAGCTTGACCATTTCGTGGATCAGTCCCGAAAGGCCGACCGAGGGGAAGCAGTACGACAGGTTGTTCGTGTAGGCCAGATTGGAATGCCATTCGTTGCGGACCGTGGCCGTGAGGTAGAGCATGCCTCTCCATCCGGCCTCCACGCTGGCGAATACGGCCTGCTCCTGCTCGCGTTTGCGTTCCTGAAGCCGCTGGCCCGATGCGCCGTAGGGGTTGGTGTTGGTCAGCGAGAAGAAGTTGGGCAGTTCGAGCGGACCGCGCGCCCCGGCGATGCTGGAGAGCTGGTCGGAGATGCTGGCTCCGACATTGGCGAAGAGCGAGAATTGCTCCCAGTGCTTGTTTACGGTGGCGATGAGGTCGCCGTAACGGTGGGTGTCTTCTTCTTTGGTGAATTCGAAGAATCCGTTGTCGCCGCCGGCGAACAGCGGGTCGGTCGATGCGTAGAGTTTGCGCGACGATTCGCCGACGCTCAGGTCGGCCTTGGCACGGCCGGCGAGGGTGAGCCAGTCGGTCACCTTGTAGGTGAGACTCGCGTTCATCATGGAACGCCGGCGCTTGTTGTTCTGCACGTTGCGGTGCATCATCCACAAGGGGTTCTGCATGTCGAGCGCACCGCGACCCCATGCCCAGTTCTGCACGTAGCGTTTTTTGTTCGAATCATAAATCTCGAACATCATCAGGTCCTCGACGCTTTCGCCGCGCGGGTAGGTGTAGAGCGAGGTCAGCGGGTTGAAATAGCGGCCTGCCGAGAGCATGTTCTGGTCTTCGGTCTCCACGTAGCTGAAGCCTGCGTCCAGCGTCATCCGATCCTGCAGAAACGAGGTCGTGTTACGGATCGTGACGGAGTATTTGTCGTATGAGTTGTTGGGCAGAATGCCGTTGGCATAGACGTGCATCAGCGAGGCATAGGTCTGATTCTTCTCGTTGCCTACGGAAATGCTGGCGTTGGTCTGCGTGTTGGCCGCCGTGTTGAAGAAATCTTCCGGGTTATAGGACGAAGGGGTCGCCAGTACCCCCCCAGCTGGAATAGGTTCTGGGCTGGTTGCCGTATTTGGTCTGGAATTCCGGCATCTTGAGCGGCGAGGAGAAGGTCGTCTGGTTGGAGAACGAGATCTGGGGCCGGCCGGCCTTTCCCTTCTTGGTGGTGATTACGATCACGCCGTTCGCCGCGCTCGATCCGTAAAGCGCCGCCGCCGAGGGACCGGTGAGTACGGTCATGGATTCGATGTCGTCCGGATTGAGGTCCGTGATGCCCTCGCCGCGGGGCTGCGACTCGAATTCGCTCTTTATCTCGCCGTTGTTATTGTTGAACAGGGGAATACCGTCCACAACGTAGAGGGCGTTGTTGCTGCTGCTGATGGATTTCAGACCGCGGAGCACTACGCGGGTGGCGCCGCCGATGCCCGATGCCGACGAATTGATGACCGCACCTGCGATCTTACCGTTCAGCGAATTCATCAGATTGACGTCCTTCACGATGCTGATGTCCTCCGAACTCACCTGCTGGGCATTGTAGCTGAGCGCCTTTTCCGCGCGTTTGATGCCTAAGGCGGTTACGACCACGGCGTCTACGGCCTGCGACTCCTCGTGCAGCGTGAAGTCGATCTGCGTGCGGTTTCCGACGGTGACTTCTACGGGGCGGAAGCCCAGATAATTGACGACCAGTACGGCGTTGCCGGCCGAGGAGGATATTTGCAGCGAGTAGTCTCCGTCCGCTCCGGTACTCGTGCCGATCGTCGTTCCTTTGACGATGACGGCCGCTCCGACGATGGGGTTGCCCTGTGCGTCGAGGACCTTTCCGGAAACGGATCTGGGCTGTGCGCTCACCTCCTTGCGGACCGTCGAGAGCACGACGTTCGAGGCGTCGATGCGGTAAGCCACATCGGTTCCCTTCACCATTTGCGTCAATGCGGTCTCGACGGAGGCGTCCGTGCAGGATACGCTGACTTTCTGGGAAATGTTTACATTCGCATCGACGGCGAAAAGATAACTGGATTGTTTTTCGATGGCGTCGATCACCTGTTCCATCGGAACGTCGGCCATCGTGATCGTGATCCGGGGCGAAGTCGGCTGGGCGAAAGCCGCGGCGGATGACAAAGATAAGAAAACAGCAAATAGCAGAGAATATAAACTCCTGATTTGCAGAATCAATTTTTTGTTCATACTTTTGTATAAATTCTAGGGTTTAAGTAGGTTTTACGCCTGAAGAATGTACCTATGGATGCGCCAACATTCATAGGTTTTCTTTTTTTTCAGGGCTTGATACGGAAGAAAAAGTTTTCGGTTATTTTCTCATAGGCATGTCAAGCTGTTAGGTTTGCAATTCATTCGTTATCTGATATAGAGCGTATTTGTCGGAATATCGCGTTCGTACCTGAAATCGGCCGCATGCTGCAACACCGCGAGAGCGTGGTCTATTCCTTCGCTGATGCGGAGCTTGCATCGCTGGAACTGGATCTGGGGCAGGTCGTCGCGCAGAATTTCCACGTTGATGTCGTAGCAGCGTTCGAACTTGGCCATGACCTCTTCGAAGGTCATTCCCGTTATGCAGAGGATACCGTCCGTCCAAAGCAGTTTGTCGGCATTGTCCTGCGCGTGGAGCTGTAACTTTCCGTTTTTCAGGTGGACCGTCTGGTGCGGCTCCATCGTAATCCGGTCGTTGCGGTCCATCCGGTTGCAGACCTGAACCCTGCCGCGGAGCAGGTCGGCGGTGAAAATCCCCTTCTCTTCCTCCGCCTCTACATTGAATTTGGTGCCGAGCACCCTGACGTCGCAGGCGAAAGTTTCGACGACGAACGGATGCTGCGGGTCGCTCTTGACGTCGAACATCGCCTCGCCCGCGACCTTCACCCGGCGCTCTCCGCGTGCGAAGACCGCCGGATACTCCAGCGTCGTTCCCGAATTGAGCCATACGGTCGTACCGTCGGTGAGCGTCATGCTGATCCGTTCCCCGTTGGGTACGAACACGCTCAGCGAATTATTGGAAGCCTTGCGGTCGAACATTTCCGTAGCTGCGAAATAACTTACTCCGGCGCATAAACACAGGACTGCCGCGATGCGCATGCTCCATGTGCCGATACTGCGCAGCGTCGGGAGCGGCCGGCGCAGGGGTTTCCGGCCTGCGGGCCGGTTTACGCGGGCTGCATTCAGCATATTGTCCAGCTCGTCGAAATATTTCCGGTTGGCCGGGTCGGCGTCGAGCCAGTCCAATACCGTCTTGATTTCGGCTTCCGATGCTTCGTTCTGCAAAAACTTGTACAGTAATAAATCGTCCATCTTCTCTTTTTCTCTCTGTTCGTAGTAATAACAAACGAATGCACCGTGTTAGTAGTAAAACGGTGCATTTATTTATTAAAAAATTATTTAATAAATTTTGTGATTTATTTTATTAAATTAAATTGCTGATAGCCAGAAGTATGATCAGCGCGAAAATGTAATCCTTGAATTCTTCCCTGAGTATTTTCAATGCCCGCCGCATCTCGAAATTGACGTGCGTGAAGGCGATGTCCAGCTCCTGAGCAAGCTCTTTGTAGCTCTTGTTCTCGTAGCGGCTGCCCTCGAAAATGCGTCGTGTCAGTTCCGGCATCCGGCCGACGGCGCGGTCGAGCATCGTCTGCATCTCCTGCACGAACAGACTGTCGGGAACGCAGGCCGTCAATGACTGAATGTCGGACTGGATCAGCCGCTGCTGGGTCGAATGCAGCGTCTTCTCGATCTGCAGATGCAGCAGCCGGGCCTTCAAATGATTCAGGCACTTGTTCTTGACGATGGTCAGCACATAGGCCGGGGCATTCACATCCTCCGGAAGCCGCTCCCGCTCCTCCCAGAATGCCATGAAACTGTCCGACACCAGATCCTCCGCGATTCCCCGGTCGCGTACGTAACGATAGGCGACCTCGGTAAACCGGAGATTGTATTCGGAGTACAATCTCCCGAATTCCGCGGAGGAAATGCAGGTTTTGGTCGGTTTTTGGTGCATCGGGAGTAATTAATATGCCAAAATTAAGACTTTTAGCATTATTTGCAAAATCAAAATTCCATAAATCGAAATCCCTCTACCTCAAATCGTTGTTGCGGGGCCGTGAAATCTGTTTTTCCGGCCGGAAAGATTTTTGTCCCGCCGCGCGGAAATCGAAAAAACGGACCGGAAAGATGTGGCGTATCTTTTCCCGGTCCGGATCATGAGTTGTCTGCGGATGCGTCGCGCGCGATTTTCCAGACGGTTTTACAAGGCTTCGGCGACTACGTACGTACTGCCGCCGATGAAGATCATGTCGTCGGCTCCGGCCAGCTCCCGGGCGCGGGCGACAGCGGCCGGAACTTCGGCGACGGTCTCGCCGTGCAGTCCGTAGATCGCGGCTTTGGCGGTAAGCTCGGCGGCCGAAAAGGCCCGTTCGCTCTTTGCCTGCGTGAAAATATAGTGGGCGTCGTGCGGCAGCAGGGGGAGGATATGGGCG
>JAJPZH010000026.1 GCA_021204515.1 Alistipes sp.
CCGGTGATGTTTATAGAGACAGGCACCCCCGGTGGATATTGACCGAGTGTTTGATCATCTCCCACGCCGGAATATCCCCTTTGCCGTTATAGCGGGGATGCGGAGCGCGCTGGTAGGGAAGGTCGAACGAGTGGTCCAGCTCGTCGGTCGAGAGCGTCGTGTTGGGCGGCGTGACGACGACGTAACCATCGCCCACGGCTTCGATGAGCGTCGCCGTCGGCTCCATCAGGTTACTCTGGGTCTCGATGATGGTGAAATTCTCGCCGAAGGCCCGTTTGTCCCGCACACACTCCTCGTAGGAATGCAGCCGGATCGTCTCCGCCGGATCGAGCCGCTCCACGTAGCCGTCGTCGGCCATGAAGGCCACCTGCCGCAGTTTGCGCAGCAGTTTGGCGTTGTAGCCGTTCCGCATGGCTTTGGCGACCTGCTGCACGACCCGTTCGCCCATGCCGTAGATCAGCAGATCGGCGCCGCTTTCGACCAGCACCGAGGGTTTGAGCGTGTCGTTCCAGTAGTCGTAATGGGTCAGCCGCCGCAGGGAGGCTTCGATGCCTCCGACGACCACCGGAACGTGCGGAAACAGCCGTTTGAGAATCTGCGTATAGACCTTGACGGCGTAATCGGGCCGGAACCCCGCCTTGCCGCCGGGTGTGTAGGCGTTGTTGCTCCGAAGGCGCAGGTTGGCCGTGTAATGGTTGACCATCGAATCCATCGACCCTGCCGAGACGCCGAAGAAGAGCCGCGGCGCGCCGAGTTTGGTGAAGTCGCGCAGGTCGTCCCGCCAGTTGGGCTGCGGCACGATCGCCACGCGGTAGCCTTCGGCTTCGAGCAGACGGCCGATTACCGCCGCGCCGAATGCCGGATGGTCGATGTAGGCGTCGCCCGAAAAGAGGATGACGTCCAACTGCTCCCATCCGCGTGCGCGGACCTCTTTCAGCGTGGTCGGTAGAAACAAAGCGTGGTTTATTTTCGTAATCGTCTATTCTGTATGGTTTTCCGGCCGCCGCAGGCGGCATTTGCAAATCCGTCCCTATTCCAAACCCGTCCCTCTGGAACGGGTTTTTTGCCGCCCTGCGGCAGCAGGTGAAAGCATGCCGCTGTACTTTCCGGTGCGGCGGGTGTCTTCGGACCGTTCGTATGCGATGTCCGCGCGTATGCGGTTACCGTGTTTTCGGGGACCGGACCGCGGATTTGTGCCGAAAGACCGCCGCCGGGCCGCTTATCCGTTATCGGTCTCCCTCGACGCTGCGGCGTAGGTGTCCCATTTTTCGAGCAGCGCGCGGAAATCGTCGGGCAGTTCGCTCTCGAAGTAGACATCCTCGTGCGTCGTGGGGTGTACGAAGCCCAGCGACTGCGCGTGCAGCGCGTGGCGGGGCATCACGGCGAAGCAGTTCTCGATGAACTGCTTGTATTTCGAGAAGGTCGTGCCCTTGAGGATGCGGTCGCCGCCGTAGCGTTCGTCGTTGAAGAGCGGATGCCCCTGCCACGACATATGGACGCGGATCTGGTGCGTGCGCCCTGTTTCGAGCCGGCATTCGATCAGCGTCACGTAGCCGTAACGCTTCAGCACCCGCCAGTGGGTCACGGCGTGTTTGCCGTCCGAACCGTCCTCGAAGACGAACATCTTCTGCCGGTCGCGGGGACTGCGGCCGATGTTGCCCGTGATGGTCCCTTCGTCCTCTTCGAAATTGCCCCATACCAGCGCCACGTAGCGCCGCCCGATGGTGTGGTCGAAGAACTGTTTGGCAAGCCGTGCGTGCGACTGTTCGTTTTTGGCCACCACGAGCAGTCCCGATGTATTCTTGTCGATGCGGTGGACCAGTCCCGCCCGCATGTCGCCCTCCTGAAACAGGGGCAGGCTGCGCAGGTGGTAGGTCAGTGCGTTGACGAGCGTACCGCTGTAGTTGCCGTGGCCGGGATGCACGACCAGCCCCGCCGGTTTGTTGACGATCAGCAGGTCGTCGTCCTCGTAGGGTATTTCGAGCGGAATGTTTTCGGGAATGATCTCCACCTCGCGCCGCGGGTAGGGCATCACGATCTGGATGCGGTCGAGCGGCTTGACCTTGTAGCTCGATTTGGCGGCCTTGCCGTTTACGAGAATATTGCCGCTGTCGGCCGCCGCCTGAATACGGTTGCGCGAGCACTTCTCCATGCGTACGGTCAGGAACTTGTCCAGCCGCAGCGGAGCCTGTCCCTTGTCGGCCGCCACGGCGAAATGCTCGTAAAGTCCGGCGCCCTCGCCGTCCTCGTCCGCCGTCTGCCCGTCGTCGAGTTCGGGGTCCTCGGTTATGTTGCGTTCGTCGGCCATCAGTCGAAAAATCCGTCGTTGTCGGTTGCGGGCAGGGTTTCGGGCAGCGGCTCTTCGCCGGCTCCCGCCGCCTGTTCGAATTCGGCCTGCGCCAGCGAGTCGGCGCGTTCGCGTTCGAGCCGCAGACGCTCTTCGGCGGCTTCGCGGGCCTGCTTCTCGGCGATAGCGCGGTGCTGGGCGAGTTTTTTCTCGTCGAGCGTCAGTTTGAGATTGACGCGCGAACCCAGCGCGGCGCTCCGCTCGGCCGTCGGAACCTGCACGTAGACGCGGGCGTCTTTCTGGTTCAGCAGGTTGATGCCTTCGTCGAAGTCGATCTTGCCGACATTGAGTCCCAGCTCCCACAGACGGCCCTTGGCCTCCTTGAGCGGGAATCCCACCAGCCGCGGCACGACGGTCGAGCCGAAGCCGTCTTCGACACCCACGTAGAGCGTTACGCCCGATCCCATTTCGGCCTGAATCCGGCTGTCCTGAGTGACGGGACGCCCTTCGCAGTACTCTTCCAGCACATAGTTGGTCGCCATGTCGGCGCGGTAGATCAGTTCGCCGATTTCGAGTCCTGCGATCTCCAGCATATTCTTGGCCTGCCGCAGCGAACGGCCCGCCACATAGGGTACGGGAACCATCTTCTGCCGGAACGAGTTGATCGTGATGTAGACCGTACGTCCGGGCTTGACCTCCACACCGCCTTCGGGCAGCTGGTCGAGGACGATGCCGCCTTCGTAGGCCGGCACGAACAGCGAGTCGTTGATGTGCAGCGTCAGATCGTATTTGTGCGCTATGCGCCGGGCTTCGTCGAGCTTCACGCCCGAGAAGTCGGGCACGATGCGGCGCGCGCCGTGGCGCGTGCCGATCTGCATGACGAAATGCGCCGTGACGGCCATCGCCAGAATGATCGCCGCTATCAGTACGAGGTTGTACGCCAGCTTGTTCTGCCGCAGTTTTTTCCAGTAATATGTCAGTTTCTCCATTTTCGCGGGAGTTGTGTTTTGTGTCCGTCTGTTTTCTCCGGGCGGGGCGGACTGCTCTTACCGGCCCGGAAGTTCGTTGTAAAACGTGTCGCGTTCCACGGCACGGTATCCGGCCGCCCGTACGATGCGGTGCATCTCCTCGACGCTCATCGAGGGGCGCCGGTCGTCGGCCCCGGCCATCGAGTAGATTTTTGTCGTGTCGTCGATCGTGCCGTCTATGTCGTCTGCGCCGAAGGCCAGCGCCAGTTCGGTCGTCGCCTTGCCGTACATCACCCAATAAGCCTTGATATGGGGTACGTTGTCCAGATAGATGCGGCTCATGGCCAGCATCCGCAGGTCTTCGACCACCGAAACCTCGCCGATCTCGGACATCGGATTGCCGAAGTTGCGGTATTTGAGCGGGATGAAGGCGTTGAAGCCGCCCGTGCGGTCCTGCAGTTCCCGCAGCCTGCGCAGGTGGTCGATGCGGTGTTCCAGCCCCTCGACATGACCGTAGAGGATCGTCGCATTGGTCGGGATGCCGAGCCTGTGGGCCGTTTCGTGCACTTCGAGCCATTCGGCCGTCGATCCCTTGTCGGGGCAGATGCGGCTGCGGATTTCTCGGTCGAAAATCTCCGCGCCGCCGCCCGGAATGGCGTCCATACCGGCCTCTTTGAGCCGCCGCAGGCCCTCCTCGACCGTAAGCCCCGCCTTGCGGATCATGTACGACAGCTCGATCGCCGTGAAAGCCTTGACCGCCGCTTCGGGCAGTATCGCCTTGACGCGGCGGATCATGTCTATATAATATTCCAGTCCGTGCTCGGGGTGTACTCCGCCCACGATATGGACCTCGGTGATGCCTTTGCCCTGCCGGCCGCGGGCGATTTGTTCGACCTGCTCCATCGTGTAGTCCCACGCTTCGGGGCTTCCTGCCGGGCGGCGGTAGGAGCAGAAGCGGCAGTTGAAGACGCAGCGGTTCGTCGGCTCGATGTGGAAATTGCGGTTGAAGTAGACCTTGTCGCCGCTTACGCGCCGTTTGCGGTCCGTAGCCAGCTCGCCCAGCAGCCACAGCGGGGCTTCGCGCCAGAGCCGTGCGGCTTCGGCGTCGCCGATACGCGCTCCGCGGCGTACTTCGGCGGCTATGTCGTCGATCTGCTGCATCTTATTTCGGGGCTTTCCGGTAGAGGTAAATAGCTATGAACAGGTAGATTATGTTCGGCAGCCAGACGGCCAGTCCGGGCGGCAGGGTACCGCTCTTGGCGAACTCTTCGAAGAAGCGGTTGAACAGGATGTACGAGAAGCAGAGGCCGGTGCCGATGCCGATGTGGAGTCCCGTTCCGCCGCGCACCTTGCGCGACGAGAGCGACACGCCGATCAGCGTCAGGATGAAGGTCGAGAGCGGATAGGCGAAGCGGGCGTGTTTTTCGACCTCGATGATGTTGATGGCGTCGGAGCCTTTGGCCCGCTGCTGGTCGAGAAATTCGTTCAGTTCCGAGATGTTCATCGTCTGTATCAGGTCGTTTATCTCGCCCAGTTCGGTCACTTCGAGGTTGATGAGCGTGTCGAGGTTGCGGAACTGCTCGAACTTTTCGACGCCCAGCGAGTCGAATTCGCGCCGGGTGTAGCGGGGCGCGGTCCAGCGTTTGGTCTCGGGATTGAACTTCACGTCGGACGCTTCGAGCGAGCGGGTCATCGTGCCGCTGTAGTAGTGTTCCAGCGCGAGGAACGACGCCTGCTGCGATCCGTCGCTGTAGCCGCGGATGTAGGCGAACGTACCCGGTTCGATCTGCCGGTAGATATGGCGGTTGAACTTGCTGTTCTGCTTGCGTTTGATGTACTGCGATTCGAAATTGACGATATGGCGCTGCGAAATGGGGATCAGCCAGAGGTTGAGCGTCAGCGAAAGGCTGCCGATGATCAGCGCGCCGAGGAAGTAGGGCCACATCAGGCGGCGGAACGACATGCCGCCCGAGAGCATCGCCACGATCTCGGTCTGGTAGGCCATCTTCGAGGTGAAGAAGATGCAGGCGATGAAGGTGAACAGACCGCTGAACTGGTTGATGAAGAAGGGAATGAAGTTCAGGTAATAGTCGAAGATGACGTCCCTGAGCGGGGCGTGCAGCTCCGTGAAGTCGTCGATCTTCTCTACATAGTCGAACAGCACTACGACGATGATAATCATCGCGATGGCGAAAAAATAGGTCGCAAGGAACTTGCCGAGTATGTAGCGGTCTAAGATCTTAAACCCCGGAAATCGCAGTTTCATACGCTTTTATAGTCTTCGAGTCAGTTTTGCGACCATCGCATCCTTCCACGGTTTGAAATCCCCTGCGGCGATGTGTTCGCGCGCCGTGCCCACCAGCCGCAGGTAAAAGGCGATGTTGTGCAGCGAGGCGATCTGCGCCGCCAGCATTTCGCCGCACGTCACCAAATGGTGCAGGTAGGCTTTCGTGTAGAGCGTATCGACGAACGCCGTGCCTTCGGGGTCGATCGGCGAAAAATCGTCCTCCCACTTCTTGTTGCGGATGTTGATGACCCCTTCGGCCGTGAAGAGCTGTCCGTTGCGGCCGTTGCGCGTGGGCATCACGCAGTCGAACATGTCCACACGGCGTTCGATCGCTTCGAGGATATTGACCGGCGTGCCGACGCCCATCAGATAGCGCGGCCGGTCCTCCGGCAGTATGGCGTTCACCGTTTCGATCATTTCGTACATCACGTCGGTCGGTTCTCCGACCGCAAGGCCGCCGATGGCGTAGCCGTCGGCGTCGTACTGCTTGACGTTCTCGGCCGCATGCGCCCTCAGGTCGGGGTAGGTGCACCCCTGCACGATCGGAAACAACGCCTGATAATGCCCGTATTTGGGTTCGGTCTGATGGTAACGGTTGAAGCAGCGTTCCAGCCACCGCTCGGTGAGCGCCAGCGACTTGGCGGCGTATTCGCGCGGTGCGTCGCCCGGAGGGCACTCGTCGAAGGCCATCATGATGTCGGCGCCGATCGTGCGCTCGGTGTCCATCACGCTTTCGGGGGTGAAGAGGTGTTTCGATCCGTCGATGTGCGAACGGAAATGGCATCCCTCCTCCTTGAGTTTGCGGCACGCCGCGAGCGAGAAGACCTGAAATCCGCCGCTGTCGGTCAGCATCGGACCTTCCCACGTCGAGAAACGGTGCACGCCGCCGGCCTTTTCGATGATCTCCATGCCGGGCCGCATGTAGAGGTGGTAGGTGTTGGCCAGAATGATCTGCGCCCGGGCTTCGTCGCGCACGTCGCGGTGGAAAATGCCCTTGACCGTCGCCGCCGTGCCTACGGGCATGAAAATCGGGGTGCGTATGACGCCGTGGTCGGTCGTCAGTTCGCCTGCGCGGGCTTTGGTCGCCGGATCCTTATGCTGTAATGTAAACTTCATGCTCATATATTCGGCAAAAATACATAAAATAATCTGATTTGGGAATTCTGAATTCTGAATTGTTTTGTACCTTTGCACATATTTCGCCTGTATGCAATTTTTCGATACGCTTCTGACATGTTACGGCTGGGAAGGCATCGCCCTCGCGGGGGCTGTGCTGGCCATGTTCGGCGTGCAGCTGTACTACTATATTTTCGTTTACGGCCGGATTCCCGGCTACAAGAACAACCGCCGCAGCGCGGTGCTCGACGCCGAACCTCCGGTGTCGGTGGTCGTGCCGCTCTTCTCGGAGGATTATTCGTTCGTCGAGGAACGCCTGCCGCTGATGCTGGCCCAGAACTACCCCGACTTCGAGGTGGTGATCGTCTATGTGGGCCACGACTCCGATTTCTACGAGGACCTCGTGCGGCTCAAGCAGTCGTTCCCGCAGATCGTGACGACCAAGATCCACCTCGATCCGCGCTTCCCGATTTCGCGCAAGATGGCGCTCAACGTCGGCATCAAGTCGGCGCACCACGAGCACATGGTCTTCACTTCGACCGACGCCTGCCCGCAGACCGACCGCTGGCTGTCGCTCATGGCCAAGGGCTTTACGCGGGGCGAGATCGTCGTGGGCTACTGCGGCGTGGAGCGCAAAAAAGGCTTTGCGAACTACATGATGCGCGCTTGGCGCATGATGCACTCGGCCGACTGGCTCGCCCGCGCCGTGCGGCGCATCGCGCGCCGTCTGGGCGAATCGGGCATGATGGGCCGCTATTTCGTCTACGACCTGCTGAGTCCGCTCTGGGCCTTGGCGCTGAGCGTGATGCTGATGCGCAAAGACGACCGCGTATGGAGATAGCCGACTATATCGTCGCCGAGGACCGGCGGCTGGTGGAACTGGTGCTCGAAGGCGACGATACGGCCTTCGAATACCTTTTCAACCGCTACCGCGACGCTATCCACCGGCTGTTCGTGCAGCGGCTGGGCGGGGTGAACGACGCCGACGACCTGCTGCAGGAGACCTTCATCAAAGTCTACATCAACCTGCACCGCTACAGCACCGACTATACCTTTGGACAGTGGGTCTACACCATCGCCCGCAATACGTTCATCGACTTCGTGCGCCGCCGTCAGGACGACCTGTCGATCGACGAGCGTTTCTCGTCGCCCCCTTCGACGGCCCCGACCCCCGAGGAGAGCGTCATCAGCCTCCAGCAGCGGACCCAGATCGAGCATTACCTCGAACGGCTGACGCCGCGTTACCGGACGCTGATCGTCATGCGCTTCTTCGACGAATACTCCTACGAGGAGATCGCCGCCAAGCTCACCCTGCCGCTGGGCACCGTCAAGACGCAGATCCACCGCGCCCGCGAGCAGATGTGCAAACTGATCGCGCAGGGCGACGAACGATGACACGATTTAAGGATTAAAAGTCAAGATTTGGAACTGATTCTCAAATATTTCCCCGAACTCACCGACTGCCAGCGGCAGCGGTTTGCGGCGCTGTACGACCTTTACGCCGACTGGAACGCGAAGATCAACGTCGTCTCGCGCAAGGATTTCGACCAGCTGTACCTGCGTCACGTGCTCCACTCGCTGGCTATTGCCAAGGTCTGCGCGTTCGACGCCGGGGCGCGCATTCTCGACGTCGGCTGCGGCGGCGGCTTTCCGTCGGTTCCGCTGGCGATCCTCTTCCCCGAAGCGCGTTTCACGGCCGTCGATTCCATCCGCAAGAAGATCGCCGTCGTCGAAGGCGTGACCGCGGGACTGGGTCTGCGGAATCTGGAACCCCGCTGCGCGCGTGCCGAAACGCTTCCGGAACGCTACGATTACGTCGTTTCGCGCGCCGTGACGGCCATGTCCGAATTCGTGAACTGGGTCTGGAACCGCCTCGAACGCGGACAGCGCGGCACCCTGCCCAACGACATTCTCTACCTCAAGGGGGGCGATCTGGCCGAAGAGCTGGCGCTGACCGGCAAACGCTGGGATGTCTACGACATTGCGCGCTTCTTCGAAGAGGAGTTCTTCGAGACCAAGAAAGTGGTCTACACG
This sequence comes from Alistipes sp., assembly GCA_021204515.1. Taxonomy (GTDB): domain Bacteria; phylum Bacteroidota; class Bacteroidia; order Bacteroidales; family Rikenellaceae; genus Alistipes. The sequence continues at coordinate 8,693 of JAJPZH010000026.1, forward strand.
CCCAAGAAATAACGATTGCGGCAATTTGCGGACGCCGCTATTCCTGCGGCTCCTCCGGATAGGTTATCCCCGCGAAAAATTTCTCAAGCGAGATATTGTAAAATTTGCAGAATTTGGCGATAGACTCCAAAGAGAGGAATTTTAGCTCGTTTTCGTAATGCGAAATACTCAAGTGAGTATTGTGCATTACATACTCTTTCGTGTGATTGTGCTGTTCCCGGATTTCCGTTAGTCGCCGGGCAATCAAGCCTACCAATATGGGATTTGTGAATTTCAAATCATCTAATTTTCACAAAAAAATGAGTCTTCTGAAATTTTTAGCGTGTCTCTTTGGACATGGTGTTGTTTTTTTACTTATATTTGTTGTGTGAAACAATAAAAACTAATTACAGAAATTATGCTAACTTTGCCGTACTATTACGGTAAAGTGACATAATACAGAGGTTAAGACAACCTTTATACCATTTCGTAAACTCGCGACTGCTATATCTTGCTTGATATGACAGGTTTATCCTTTGGTGTGAAAATTGTCTGAAACCCATGCTTTGCCTGCGGCCATGTGTCGCAGGCGGCTTGGGCGTAAGGACAAACTACCGAAGGAAGGCTCGCGAGGCCGACGAAATGGGGTTTGTACCTGCGCCCTTACTTTTTTTCGGCGGGGCCGGGTCGGAAGGAATATAAACTGATTTCAACCCCGGCGCAATGTCACGAACAATCTATTTTGAGGCGAATATATTATCCGACGGCCGGCGGTCGCCGGGCGTTGCCGTGCCGTTTGCCGGGGTTGATTCCATAAGGACGGGCGGCGCGGCCCTGCGATCTGGTGAGCGGCACGATGAAATCCCGCATCGCTTCGTCCTTTTTTGTTATTGCCGGGACGGGGAGCCGAAATGAATTCTTCATATATCTGATGAGTTGCGTCACAGAGTTGTTTCGGTCCGTCCCGGTTTCTTATGCGGCAAGATGGCCGTTGTTCGGAATATTGTCTGTCTTCGCAACAGGATCAAGACCCTCCGTAAATCGGATTCGGTGTTGTAAACGATTCGTACCCGCCGTACGGATCGTCCTTTCGTTCGCTCCCGGACTCTCTACGGGGGTAATTTTCATGTAATCGGTTCGGTTGTTAATCCGCGTACGACGATAAGGGCCTTGCCATGCCTGCGTGTACGTCGAGTCCCTGTTCAATGCGTTCACCCCTGCCGCAAGGCTGCGGCAGGGGCGATTTTTGTTTTTCGGAAGTTGCGGGACGGCCCGCGTTTTCGGCGTCCCGCTTCGGCGGCGGTTACCTGCGCTTCGAGCCGTCGATAATCTTCTGGACGCTCTCCATGAACTCCTTCGGGGCCGATGCACCCTGTATGCGTCCCAGCAGCTCGCCCTGCGTGTCGAAGACCAGATAGAGCGGAATGGCTCCGCTGCCGTAACGCTTCATCAGCTCCTTGCCCGTGGGTTTGTCGGTGTCGTATTTGGCCGCGACGAAACGCTGCTGCATGAAGTCGCCGACGTCCTTGCGCGAGAAGACTTCGCGTTCCATCATCCGGCAGGGCGGGCACCACGAGGCGTAGAGGTCGATGAAGACCAGTTTGCCGTTTTTGATCGCCATCTCCCGCACGGCGTCCGTCGATTTGGTTTCGAATTTTACCTGTCCCTGCGCCGCACCCGCTCCGAGCGCCAGCAGCAGGACGAAGATCAGTTTTTTCATCGTGAATCGTGTTTTACGGTTAACGTGCAAGAACCGTGCTCTATAGCCCGTCTTTCGCCGCCGCGGTGCTCAGCAGTCCGCAGGCGGCCTGAATGTCCTCGCCCCTCGAAGCGCGGATCGTGGTCTGTATTCCCTTCGCCGTCAGCGTGTCGCGGAAACGGATCATCGCTTCGTCGTCGGGCGAGAAGTAGGGCGATCCGGGGATTTTGTGGAACCGGATCAGGTTGATGCGGCACTTGATGCCGTCCAGCAGGCGGCACAGTTCGCGGATATGCCGCGGCGAGTCGTTCAGCCCGCTCATCACGATATATTCGAACGACACGCGCCGCTGGTGCGTGAAGTCGTATCGGCGCAGAATGGCCGCGACTTCGGCGATCGGCCATGCCCGTTCGACCGGCATGATCGCGGCCCGCTCCTCGTGAAACGGGTTGTGCAGACTTACGGCCAGATGTACTTTCGTCGCGTCGAGAAATTTGCGCAGTTCGGGCACGACGCCCGCCGTGGAGAGGGTGATGCGCGTCGGCGACCAGCCGAAGCCCCACTCCGAAGTCATGATTTCGAGCGCCCTCAGCACGTTGTCCGTATTGTCGAGCGGCTCGCCCATGCCCATAAAGACGACGTTCGTCAGGCTGTCGCGTTCGGGCAGCGAGACGATCTGGTTGAGGATTTCGGCCGCCGTCAGCGAGTGCTGCAGCCCCTGCCGTCCCGTTGCGCAGAACTTGCATCCCATGCGGCATCCGGCCTGCGACGAGACGCACAGCGTGGCCCGGTCGCCGTCGGGAATGTAGGCCGATTCGATCCATGCGCCCTGCAGTGTGCGGTAGAGGTATTTTTTCGTGCCGTCGGCCGATTCGGTGACCCGTTCGGGAGGGGTGAGTGCGGGGCGGAAACGTTCGGCCAGTTTTGCGCGGTGCGCCGCGGCGATGTCGCTCATCCGCATCGGGTCTTCGACGTGTTTCGCGTAGAGCCAGCGGGTCAGCTGTTTCGCGGCGAAGCGCGGCATCCCCAGCCCGGCGCATACGGCGGCGAGCTGCTCCGGGGTCTTTCCGTATAACGTTTCCGAAAGGGCCATTTTTCGTATTCTGAGAGCTGTTTTTCGATGCAAAAGTAGGTAAAAAATAAAGATTTTTGTGCGGGATGACGCATTTTTGGATTTTTATCCATATATTTGTGGTGCATAGCATGCCTGTGCGTGATTTTTAACTTTGCCGAACAATTAAAATTCAAATAAATGGAAATTAAAAAATCACCCAAAGCAGACCTTCAGAACAAGCGGGGCCTTTTGCTTGAAATCGGCCTTGTAGTAGCTCTCGCGTTGGTTATCGCCGCTTTTGCCTACACGCCGGAGGAACACCGTATCGGGAAAGTGGACCTGAACTACGGTCCGGTCGAAGAGGAGATCACCGAGATCACCCGTCAGGACCAGAAGCCGCCCGAGCCTCCCAAGAAGGTCGAAGTGAAAGTTATCGCCGACCTGCTGCAGGTGGTGACCAACGATACGAAAATCACGACCGAAGTGGACTTCGCCGAGTTCGACGAAAATACCGAGGTGATTCAGCAGGTGGAGGTTGTCGAAGAGACCATCGAGGACGACCAGCCGTTCCTGATCGCCGAGACCATGCCCTCGTTTCAGGGCGGCGACCTCAATACGTTCCGCAACTGGGTTCAGCAGAACGTCAAGTTCCCGCAGATCGCTCTCGAAAACGGTATTCAGGGCCGCGTGGTGCTTTCGTTCGTGATCGAGAAGGACGGCCGTCTGACCAACATTCAGGTACTGCAGACCCCCGACCGTTCGCTTTCCGAGGAGGCGATCCGCGTGCTGAGCAAGTCGCCGAAGTGGAGTCCCGGAAAACAGCGTAATCAGGTTGTACGTGTGAAGTATACCCTGCCCGTTGATTTCCGCGTGCAGAACTAACCGGATGAAAGGGCTTCGGCGTGACCGGAGTGCTCCGTGACAATAAAATAGGGTATCCTGCTTTGGGCGGATACCCTTATTTGTAGCATAGTGTTTGCTCCCCTTCGGGGTGTGCGGCGCCGGATTCCGGAGCGCGGCGCATGTGTAACGTTAAAATCTGAAAAACGAATTGGAAGAAAACAGAAATAAGACTCCGAATGCCGGAACGGCTTCCGACGGCCGGGAGCGTGCCGTGCTGGTCGCCGTCGTGCGTGACGATCAGGACCCCCGGCAGGCCGCCGAGTTCCTCGACGAACTGGAGTTTCTGGCCGAGACGGCCGATATCGAGAGCGTGAAGCGCTTCACGCAGCGGCTTCCGCAGCCTTCGGCCCGTATCTACGTCGGTCCCGGCAAACTGGAGGAGATCGCCGGCTACTGCAAGGAGCAGGAGATCGACGTGGCGATCTTCGACGACGAACTGTCGCCGTCGCAGACGCGCAATATCGAAAAGGCGATGCCGTGCCGCATCCTCGACCGTACGCGCCTGATCCTCGATATTTTCATGTCGCGGGCGCAGACCGCCTATGCCAAGACGCAGGTGCAGCTGGCCAATTACGAGTACATGCTGCCCCGGCTTTCGGGTATGTGGACCCACCTCGAACGGCAGCGGGGCGGTACGGGGACCCGCGGCGGCGCGGGCGAACGCGAAATCGAGACCGACCGCCGTATCATCCGCAACCGGATCACCAAGCTTAAGGAGGACCTGCAGAAGATCGACCGTCAGATGGCGGTCCAGCGCTCCAACCGCGGTTCGATGGTCCGCGTGGCGCTGGTGGGCTATACCAACGTCGGCAAATCGACGCTGATGAACCTGATTTCGAAGAGCGAGGTCTTTGCCGAGAACAAGCTCTTCGCCACGCTCGACACCACGGTCCGCAAGGTGGTCTTCGACAACCTGCCGTTCCTGCTTTCGGATACGGTCGGTTTCATCCGCAAACTGCCGACCGAACTGATCGAGTCGTTCAAATCGACGCTCGACGAGGTGCGCGAAGCCGACCTGCTGGTGCATGTGGTCGATATTTCGCATCCGCAGTTCGAAGAGCAGATCGACGTGGTGAAGCAGACGCTGCAGGACATCGGCGCCGGCGACAAGCCCGTCTATCTGGTCTTCAACAAGGTCGATGCCTACACCTATGTTAAGAAAGACGAGGACGACCTCACGCCCGCCACGCGCGAAAACCTCTCGCTCGACGACCTGAAGAAGAGCTGGATCGCCCGGGCCAATACGCCCTGCATCTTCCTCTCGGCCCGGATGAAGACCAATATCGAGAAGTTCCGCACGGATCTCTACGGCATGGTGCGCGAGATCCATGCCGGACGCTATCCGTTCAACAATTTCCTCTATTGACCACCAAACCTCATACCCATATGACCTTGCATACTCTGAACAGTCAGAACACCGTTCTCAACAAATTCATCGCGCAGATCCGCGACAAGTCGGTCCAGACCGACTCGATGCGTTTCCGCCGCAATCTGGAGCGTATCGGCGAAATCACGGCTTACGAGATTTCGA
>JAJPZH010000063.1 GCA_021204515.1 Alistipes sp.
CCCGAACCGTATTTGCCCACCGAACGGGCTGATTTGACATATTAAAGAATTTTGCATACTATGAATTATTGCCGACCTTTGCCGGCGTAATATGAAGAATACGAGACTACATAGCGCAAAAATGAATGCCGCCCCTATTCGTAATACGCTCGGGGGGGGGAATCTTGCCATGTAGTTAAGCCGATCGGCACATATCCTACGGGAGTCGAGTTCGCACACGCGGATTCGGCTCCCGTTTTTTCGTATCTGCGAATACCGAACTCACTACATCCAAATTTATCCGATATGAAAAAAACAATCTATGAAGCTCCGGCAGTAGACGTGCTGGAAATCCGCGCCGAACAAGGCTTTGCGGTATCGGTCTCCACACCCGAAAACGGACACGACTCGTTCACCGAAGAAGATTATGAATGGTAACCCCACAAATGATGATGAGCATGAGAAGTATGAAAGCAATTCTGACCTGCGCCTGCGCCGTACTGGCTGTCTCCTGCGCCGAAAACAATGAAATCGCCAAACCCGCTCCCGAAACCCGTACCATTACCCTCAACGCAACGTCCGAAACGATCGCGTCGCAAGACAAAACCCGCACGGCACTGGATCATGACGGTCTGAGCGTCGTCTGGAAGAAAGGCGACCTGCTCCAGCTATGGTACCTCAAAAACGACGGTTCCTACGCAAAAGCAGGCGAGCTTACCGCCCTGTCCAAAGGCAATACCACTACGTTCACCGGCGAATGCACTTTCACCGACGAAGCGGAAACGCCCGATTATCTCGCGGTTTCATGCTATTGCGCCGATGGCCCCGAAGTACTCAACACGGTAAAATACGAAAACGGAAAATTCGTATTCTCCAACCCCGGAGAGGCATCTGCCGTGTTCAAACCATGGTTCAACTACCCTTCGAGCAACTCCTATGAGTTCGCAGTCCGCAACCCTGCCGTCGCCCACGGCGCCAATCTGAACGCCATGACGTTCAAAAATATATTCGGCGTCATGAAATTGACGATCCAGACAAGAGCCAATGCACAATACCGAATTACCATCCAAGCCTCAGGTATGTCCCAAAGACAGGACTTCACCGGAGAATATCATTACGACCCTGCGACCGGGACCGGAGAATTGACAAGAGATTATATCACCTCTCCGATCACCATCGCACCACAAGGGCAGAATTTCGGCGAAGAATATGTGCATTATATCCCCGTCGCTCCCGGCGACTACAACAATTTCACCATGCAAGTTTCCGATTCCGGAGAGACTTACTACGAACGGAAAGCGACCAAATCGCTCGAAATAAAAGCTGGTGTCATCACCAATCTCGGAAGATTCGTGGATAACTTACAATGATCCGAACCGCCCGACAACACAAACGTCCGAAGTTTGACTTCGGACGTTTGTCGTATTGAGCGGTCCAGAAAGGAGGGAATCAAAAACTGAACTTCGCGCCGACGAACCAGCTGCGGGGCAGCGACGGACCGTAAATATAGCCCGAATCGCGGTCGGCGCCCCTGTCGAAATCCTTCTGGTAGGCATTGAAGAGGTTCTGCACACCGCCGTAAAGCTGCATGGTTATCTCCTTATAGATACGCAGGTCGTACGACAGACGAACGTTCATATCGAAAAACGACGGCGTGGAGACGGCCACGTCCTGCGCGACACCCGATCCGGCCATGTGCTGCACGAGCATCGAACCGGTGCAGGTTCCCGACAGGTCGGCCGTGAAGTTCCGGACCGGCTTGAACGAAGCGGTGAAGTAGCCGTAAGCGTCGGGAGTGCGGAACATGCGGCGCACGGGCGGAACATCCCCGTCCTCGCTCCACTGCTCAGGCTCCTTGTAGCGGCTCTGCTGGAGGGTGACGCCCGCCTGCAATTCGAACCAGCGGGTAAAAACCGCCCGTCCTTCGACATTGAAGCCGCGCACGGTAGCGCCCGAACCGTTGTAACGCTCCTTGATCTTGCCGCCGTCGGCCGTATCTTCCAGATCGCGCAGGGCGAATACGTCGTCGAGAATCGTATAGAAACCCTCGACGAGCAGGTTGGTCTGCACCTTGCCGAAGGTGTGGTAAAGGTCGGCCGAAAGGCTCACGCTGTGCGAACGCTCCTCCCTGAGGTCGTCGGCGAGCCGGATGCGGACCCGCTCGCCGCCCACTACGGCGATATGCATGTCTTCGTCGAACGCCTGCGGCGCACGGTAGCCGCCCGCATAACTCACGCGCAGGTTCACCGCCTCCGAAGGGTTGAAACGGATATTGGCACGGGGACTGAAAATCACGTGGTCCACCAGATTATGCTTGTCGAAGCGCCCGCCGATCAGCAGCGACCATTTCTTCGTTTTCCATTCGTTCTGCAGGTAGCCGCCCACGATATGCACGGTCTGAGCGGTATTGATGTCGTAGCCGATCGAACGGTCGTTCAGATCGTCGTAGCTGTATTCGCTGCCGAGCGTCAGTTCGGCGGGCATGAAAAGCAGTTTTTTGAACGCATGGACGTACTGCACGCCCGCCGCGACCGTAAGGTCGTGCGTCGTACCGTAAGCGTCGAGATCCTGCTTGCTGCCGTAATAACTCTTGCGGGCCGTATTCTGGAACGACGCATAGGCATTGAACCGGTTGCGGCGGTCGGCCGACGAGATGTCGAACGAGAGGCTTCCGCCGTCGATCGAGTGGTCGGTCTGCTCGGCCACCATCGCCTCGTGGGGCGGCTGATCCAGCAGGTCACCGCCGCGGCGGTATTCGTTGATGTGGTGGTACTGCGCCGTGATGCGCGAATAGGCTCCCGTGCGGAAGAACGACCGCATGCCGGCCGACTGGCTGTTGATGACGGGCAGCTCGGTAAATCCGTCGCCGTCGTGGTCATAGCCCGAACAGTGGCGGCTCTGACCGAAGACGCAGAGTCCCGCACGGCCGCTTTCGGTCACGAGCGACGCATTGAGCATCGTGTTGTTGTCGTAGGAGTTGCTGCCGCCGAGCGAGGTCAGCGTATGGGCCAGTTGCGCCGAGTTGCGCGAAGGCTCCTTGGTGATGACATTGATCGTGCCCCCGATGGCCGACGAACCGTACAGCGCCGAACCGCCGCCGCGCAGCACCTCGACCCGCTCGATCATGTTGGCCGGAATCTGTTCCAGTCCGTAAACACCCGTCAGGGCCGAGAAGACCGGATGCGAATCGACGAGAATCTGCGAATAGTGTCCGTCGAGTCCGTTGATGCGCACCTGCGTAAAGCCGCAGTTCTGACAGTCGTCCTCGACCCGCACGCCGGGCTGGAACGAAAGTCCCTGCGCCAGACACGAAGCGTTCGTCCTTTCGAACAGCGCGGCGTCCAATACGCTCACCAGCGCAGGCGCTTCGCGCCGCAGCGTGGCCGAGCGGCTGGCAGAGACGACCACTTCGTCCATCGAAATACCGCTCTGCGCCACCTCGAAATTCAGTTCGAGGGTCTGACCGCGTTTGAGCGTCACTGTCCGCTCCTGCACGGCGTAACCCAGCGCACGGACTTCGAGCGTCAGCTCCCCTTCGGGCAGGTTTTTCAGAAAATAGTGGCCCGACGCGTCGGTCGTGGTGCCGAAGGCCGTACCCCTCACGGCAACAGCCGCGTAGGGAAGGTGTTCATGGGTTTCACGGTCCACGACGTGACCGAAAAGATTGGCGTCGGTGCTCTTCTTCGGCGCCTCCACGGCCGATGCACCGGCATACAGGCACATGAAGAGTGCCGGCAAAATATATTTTTTCATTGTTTATCGGATAATGATATGTGTAACCCGCCGGACGGCATGCGCCCGACAAAAAAACAGGATGATAAGGGGATTGCGGGTTACGCCGCGGGAGGCGCGCGCAGCGAAACGCCCGGAACCGGCATGCTGAGCCTGCACTGCGTGGCTTCGGGCAGCAGAACGGCCAGCATCTCGAAATAGAACGAGTGCGCGGGCTGTACGGCGTCGAGATAGGGGAAGAAATAGAAGTCGTCGATGATACAACGGTCTACCATGATCTGATGCGCGCCGTTGTCGGGCAGCAGATCGCCGCAGTGCGCGGCGAAGTGCGCATGGTCCTCATTGTAGATGTGGACCTTCTGGCCTGCGTAAGCCGCAAGCAGAATCAGCAGGAACAAACCTGCATAAAATCGTTTGGGTAAATTGCGCATCATCTTTCGGCAGGTAAAGGTAGCACAAAAAAAGGACCGCACAAAACGGTCCTGCAAAAATACCCGGAAATGGGGATGTATGTCGTGTCCTGCACCCGGCCGGGAGCGGACGATGCGGCGCCGCTGCCCTGCGGGAACGGGCGCCTAAATGCTGATGTCGAGGATCTCGAAGTGGATCGTCCCGGCGGGAACCTCCACATCGACCCGATCGCCCTTCTTGTGGCCCAGCAGCGCTTTGGCGATCGGCGTACCGATCGCCAGCTTGCCCTCGCGCAGGTTGGCTTCGTGTTCGGCGACGATGGTGTAGACCATCTCCTTCTTGGTGTTGTGATTCAGCAGCGTCACTTTGCTCAGAATCTGCACCTTGCTCTTGTCGATTTTCGACTCGTCGATCACCCGTGCGTTGGCAAGCGAATCCTCCAGCTTGGCTATACGCATTTCCAGCATCCCCTGCGCCTCGCGGGCAGCGTCATACTCTGCGTTCTCCGAAAGGTCGCCCTTGTCGCGCGCTTCGGCGATCGCCGCCGAAATTGCCGGACGCTCGACGGAACGCATGTGGTCGAGCTCATCCCTGAGTTTCTTGTACCCCTCCGCTGTCAGATAAATAATCTCTTTTGCCATAATTTAATGCGAGTCCGACGAATTCAGTTTTATAACACCACGAAAGATTTCAAATGCCGGAACCCGTCGAACTCACTTTAGGCATCCGAAAACGCCCGCCCCGCATCCAAAACCTTCCTGAATCCTCCTCCGAAAAGGAGGATTTCCAAATTAAACAACGTAAAAAAATAAGAATCCTGACCGGTGAAGGCCAGAACCCTGATTTTCATTATACAGCAAAGATAGAAAGTAAATTCCGAATTTCCAAATCTTTTTTCACACCGCATGGCACGGAGTGTGCCCTCACGCACGGGTTATGTATCTGCTGCTCGCAATTCACATCGCATGGACGCTCGGAGCCGTCCCGGTCGTCACCCGCCAGAAACGCGTGCCCGCGTCGGCGGCAGCGTGGCTGGCGCTGATCCTGCTGCTTCCCGTGGCCGGCACGCTGCTCTACGTGCTGGCGGGCTACCGCCCGCACCTCCCGGCGGCGGAACGCCGCGCATGTCACGGCGATCATCTCGGACAGATCATCACGCGGGGCTGCGGCACGCACATCACGCAGCGCAACAGTGTCGAACTGCTCCACAACGGCAACAACGCCTTCACGGCGCTGATCGCCTCGCTCCAGCGGGCCGTACGGTCGATCCACATGGAATATTATATCATCCGCGACGACCGCATCGGCCGCACCATCGCCGAAATCCTGATCCGCAAAGCCCGCGCGGGACTCGAAGTGCGCGTCATCTACGACGCCGTCGGCTCGTGGCGGTTGAGCCGCACGATGCTGCGCCGCATGCACGAAGCGGGCGTCGAGACGGCGGCTTTCGAACCGGTCCGCTTCCCGTGGTTCACCACGCGCGTCACCCGCCGCAACCACCGCAAAATAGTCGTTACGGACGGCAGGGTCGCCTACTTGGGTGGCATAAATATTGCGAAATACTACCTCGACGGAGATTACATGGGCAAGTGGCGCGACGAGCACCTTCGCATCGAAGGCGACGCCGTGGCCGACCTGCAGAAACTCTTCATCGCCGATTGGGCGCGCGTACGCGGCGAATGTCTCGACAGCCGCCGCCATATTGCGCCGCACGACATCCGGCAGCGGCTGCCGATCCAGCTCGCATGGGCCGAAGAGGGTCCTTCGCGGCTGACCATCGCCGAGGCGTTCGCCGCAGCCATCGTCCGGGCGCAGTGCAGGGTACGCATATCCTCGCCCTATTTCCTGCCGCCCGCGATGCTGCTCGACGCCCTGCGGCTGGCGGCCCGGGGCGGCGTGAGGGTGCAGGTGATGATCCCGACGTGCAGCGACTCGCCGTTTACGGACCTGATATCCGATTCCTACGTCGGGGACCTGCTCGACGCCGGGATCGAACTCTACCGTTACGACAACGGCTTTCTGCACGCCAAACTGCTGATCGTGGACGACGATACGGCCTCGGTCGGAACCGCGAATATGGATTACCGCAGTCTGCTGGACAACCTCGAAGTCACGGCCTTCATCCGCGACCGGAAAGTCGTCCGGGAGATGTCCGCCACCTTCGACGGCGATCTGGCTTCGTGCCGGCGGATCGTGCGGGACGAATGGCGGCCGGCGGCATGGCGGCGCACGCTGGGCGATGTGCTGCGGCTCGTGTCACCCCTGATGTAACCTCCGCCGCAACCATATAAATACATTCGGTATGAAACATCTTGTCCTCATCCTGCTCTCCGCACTGCTTTTCAGCGGTGCGGCTTCGGCCCAGCGCCGTTTTCAGGTCGGCGTCCGCGGCGGCGTCTCCACCACCAGCTACACTTTCTCCCGTGTGGAAATCGGAGAAAACCGATTCCGGCCCGGTCCCGCCAAAGTGGGCTACGAAGTAGGTTTCGTCCTGCGGCTCAACCTCACCAAACACCTGCACCTGCAATCGGAACTCAACTACGCCTTCGTCAATTACGCGGTCCGGGCACAGGGTGCGGCGGCGCGTAACGTCGCACTGCGCACCGAACGATTCGAAATCCCGGTGCAGCTGGGCCTGCAGTTCGGTCCCGTGCGGCTCTTCGGCGGCGCCCAGTTCCGCGTGGCCGACTCCGAACGCAGCAGCGCCCCGAAGCTACTGAAAGTGAATTTCAACAACGACGACATCGGTGTCATGGGCGGCGTGGGATTCAACATCCGCAAATTCTTTTTCGACTTCCGCGTTTCGGGCTACGCCCGTTCGCACGTCTGGAACACCTTCACCTCCGACGGCGTATCACAGCGGGTCAAGGTCCCGCGCAACATCGTTTACGGAGGCTCGGTCGGGTTCTTCTTCTGAGCGAAAACAAGGAGTGCAGCGACGCACTCTTTTTTTTGCACAATAAATAATTTTGCAAATCGTTAATTTATGCGTAACTTTGCGCGATAAAGCGCCGTAAAAGATTTATCGATGAAGCAGACTTTTTTATACGCCGTGTGCGGAGTGATCCTGATCACTGCATTTAGCGGATGCGCAGGAATCAATGCCCTGCTCAAAAGCGGACAACCCGACCTGATTTACAGCAAGGCGCTGAAGTACTACCAAAAGGAGAAGTGGTCGCGGGCCTCGACGCTCTTCGAAGGCGTTCAGCACTACTACTCCGGCACGCCCCGCGAGGACAGTATTTCGTTCTTCAACGCCCGCTGCAAATACAAGAACCGCGATTACGACACGGCTGCGACGCTTCTCGACGATTTCCGCCGCAAGTTCGGCCGCAGCGCCTTCATCGAGGACGCCGAAGGCATGTACGCACTCTGCTTCTACTATCTTTCGCCCGGCCCTTCGCGCGACCAGACGATGACCGGACAGGCGCTGATCGCCATCAACGAATTCATGTCGCGCTACCCGCACAGCGAGCAGGTCGAGAACTTCAAGGCCATCAACACCGAGCTGACGCAGCGACTGCACGACAAGGCATACCTCAACGCATACACCTATTACAAAATAGGCCGCTACAAATCGGCCATCGTATCGCTCAAGAACGCGCTCAAGCAATACCCCGAAAGTTCGCACCGCGAGGAGATCATGTACCTGATCGTGGACGCCAGCTACCGCTTCGCCAGCAACTCGGTCGCCGAGAAGCAGACCGACCGCTATCTGGCGATGCTCGACTCGTACCTCTCGTTCAAAGAGGAGTTCCCCGAATCGAAGCATATCAAGGAGGTGGACCGCATGGCCCAGCACGCCCGCGATTATCTGGACCGCAACAAGCAAGAAGACAACAACATATAGCAATGGAAATCAAGAAGAACATTCCCAACAACACCATTACGCGTAAACTGGTCGATCTGGACCGGGAGACCGGCAATGTCTACGAGTCGATAAATATCATCGCCCGCCGCGCCAACCAGATCGCAACCGAGCTGAAGACCGAGCTGAACCGCAAGCTCGCCGACTTCTCATCGCCCACGGACACCATGGAAGAGACCTTCGAGAACCGCGAGCAGATCGAGATTTCGCGCTATTACGAGCGTCTTCCCAAGCCCGCGATCATCGCTACCGAGGAATTCCTCGACGGCGAACTCTTCTACAAGGAGAACAAAGAGGTCAAGGAGGCGTAACGGCCCGCCGGCATGGATTCGCAGGGACACGATACACAAAGCCCCGGCGCCGGCCGCACGGTCGAAGGACTCGCGGGACGGCGCATACTGCTGGGCATTACGGGAAGCATAGCGGCCTACAAGGCGGCTGTGCTCTGTCGTTTATTGAAGTGTGCGGGCGCCGAAGTGCGTGTCGTCATGACGCCGCTGGCCAAGCAGTTCATCACGCCCCTGACGATGGCCACCCTCTCGAAAAACCCGATTCTCGTGGAATTCTTCGACCCGGAGAACGGGACGTGGAATTCGCACGTTTCGCTCGGCGAATGGGCCGACTGTTACCTGATAGCCCCCGCCACGGCCAATACGCTGGCCAAAATGGCCTGCGGCATCGCCGACAACCTGCTGCTGACGACCTATCTCTCGGCCCGCTGCCCGGTCGTCGTGTCGCCGGCCATGGACCTCGACATGTACGCCCACCCCGCGACACAGGAAAACCTGCGCCGGCTGGAGGAACGGGGCGTGCGGATCGTCCAGCCCGCCGAAGGCGAGCTTGCAAGCGGACTGACGGGCAAGGGCCGTATGGCCCAGCCTGCCGATATCGCCGCCTTTGTCGGTGAACTGCTCGCCGGAAAAAATCCCGAAAAAAAAAAGAGCCTGCAAGGTAAACGTTTCGTCGTAACGGCAGGCGCCACGATCGAAGCCATCGACCCCGTACGGTTCATCTCGAACCACTCGTCGGGCAAGATGGGCTACGCCATTGCGGGCGCACTGGCCGCCCGCGGCGCCGAAGTGACGCTTGTCAGCGGCCGCACGGCCCTGCCGACGCCCGCCGGAGTGCAGCGCACGGACGTACTCTCGGCCGCCGAAATGTACGACGCCGCCACCGCGGCTTTCGCCGACGCCGACGGCGCCGTCATGTGCGCGGCCGTCGCGGATTATACCCCCGCCACGGTTTCGGAGACGAAAATCAAAAAGAACGGCGGCGAAATGCGTATCACTCTGCACCGCACGCGCGACATCGCCGCCGAACTGGGCGCACGCAAAGGCGATCGCCTACTAGCGGGCTTCGCGCTCGAAACCCACGACGAACAGGCCAACGCCGAAGCCAAGCTCGCCAAGAAGAACTTCGACTTCATCGTCCTCAACTCGCTGCGCGACGCCGGGGCCGGATTCCGCAGCGATACCAACAAAGTCACCTTCATCGACCGCAGCGGCCGGGAGGAACTGCCCCTGATGCCGAAGTCCGAAGTCGCGGAGCGCATCGCCGATAAAATCGAATCACTGTTAAAATAGGCCGCCATGTTACGTCGTCTGTCGGTTGAGAATTACGCGCTTATCGAAAAGCTCGAAATGGAGCTGGACCCGCACCTGAACATCATCACGGGTGAGACGGGAGCCGGCAAATCCATCCTGCTCGGAGCTTTGGGCCTGTTGCTCGGAGCCAAGAACGACGGTTCGGCCATGAAAGACGCGGCGCGCAACTGCGTGGTCGAAGGGACTTTCGACCTTTCGGGCCGCGGCATGGAGTCCTTCTTCAACGAGAACGACCTCGACTATGCCCCCGAAACGCACGTTACGCGCATGATCACCCCGGCCGGCAAAAGCCGCGCCTTCATCAACGACATCCCGGTCCAGCTCGCGCAGCTGCGCGAATTCGGCACCCGCCTGATCGACATCCACTCCCAGCACCAGAACCTGATTCTCTCCTCGGAGGAGTTCCGTACCTCGGCGCTCGACACCGTGGCCGGAAACGGCGAACTGCTCGCGCAGTACACGGCGCAGTACGCCCGGCTTTCCGAACTGCGGCGCCAGCTCGCCGCCCTGCGCGAAGCGGCCGAGAGCGGCCGACGCGACGAAGAGTGGCTGCGTTTCCAGTGCGAAGAACTGACCGCCGCCAACCTCCGCGAAGGAGAGCAGGCCGCGACCGAAGCCGAACTTGCCGTACTGGAAAACGCCGACCGCATCGGCGAAGTCCTCACCACGCTCCGCAACGCATTCGACGCCGACGAAACGGGGATTCTCACCCTGCTCAAAAACTCGGAAAACGACCTCGTACGCATTCGCGAACACTACCCCGCCGCCGGGGAGTACGCCGAGCGCATCCACTCGGTGCTCGAAGAGCTGAAAGATATCGACAACGCCGCGGCCGCCGACTCCGAACGGATCGACGCCGACCCCGAACGGCTGGCGAAGCTCTCAGCGCGTCTCGACACCCTCTATGCGCTCCAGCAGAAGCACCGCGTCGCCTCCGAAGCGGAACTGATCGCCGCACGCGACGGTTACACAGCCCGGCTGGCGGCCATCGTCCACGGCGACGAAGAGATCGCCGCGGCCGAAAGAGCGCTGCTCGAAACGGAACAGAAAGCGGGCGCATTGGCCGACCGCCTGCACAAGGCCCGCGAAAAAGCCGCCGCAGGCTTCGCGAAACAGATCCTTGCGACACTGACGCAGCTGGGCATGCCCGACACGGTGTTCGAAGTGGCGCTGACGCCGCTCGCCGAACTGGGTCGCACGGGCCGCGACAATGTGGTTTTCCTCTTTACGGCCAACCGCAGCGCAACACCCCAGCCCGTCGAGCGGATCGCTTCGGGCGGCGAACTTTCCCGCGTCATGCTGGCCCTCAAAGCTCTGCTGGCCCGGTGCATGCAGCTGCCGACGGTCATCTTCGACGAAATCGACACGGGCGTTTCGGGCCGCATCGCCGACGCCATGGGAGAGATCATCGAGTCGCTCTCGGCGACGATGCAGGTCGTGGACATCACCCACCTGCCGCAGGTCGCCTCGAAAGGCTCGGCCCACTTCGTGGTCTACAAACAGGAAGGACGCACCGGCATCCGGCGTCTGACGGCCGACGAACGCATCACCGAGATCGCCAAAATGCTCTCCGGCAGCCGGATAACCGACGCCGCAGTCGCACAGGCCCGCATCCTGCTCGGCAAATAACGCCCCGACAAACCGCACGCCTGCCGGAACGAGTTCGCTCCGGCAGGCCCTTTTAACCCTTCATAGCATCGCACAATGGACAAACTCAGCACCCTCGCCGCCGCGAACCAGCAACGCGCGCGGGAGGTCATCCGCGACAGCGGCATCGAAAGCATCTGGCGTTCCGTGGGCGCCGAACCGCATCTGGTCGGCTCGCTCCGCACGGGACTGCTGATGACGCACCGCGACATCGACTTCCACATCTACTCATCGCCCCTGCGCGTAGCGGACAGCTTCGCCGCCATAGCCCGGCTGGCCGAAAACAGCCGCATCCGCCGCATCGAATACGGCAACCTGCTCGACACGAGCGAGGAGTGCCTCGAATGGCACGCATGGTATGCCGACGCCGACGACCGGCTCTGGCAGATCGACATGATCCACATGCCGAAAGGCTCGGCCTACGACGGCTATTTCGAACGGGTAGCCGACCGGATCGCCGCCGTGCTGACCGACCAAACGCGCGAAACCATCCTCCGGCTCAAATACGAAACCCCGGAGTCCGAAAAAATCATGGGCATCGAATACTATCAGGCCGTGCTGCGCGACGGAGTCCGCACCTATGCCGAGTTCGAGGCATGGCGCGCCGCAAATCCCGTTACCGGCGTGCTGGAGTGGATGCCGTGAGCCGCCCCTCCCGGTCACGGGATCGGCAGGCGGTGACGGCCGGAAACGGCTCCCGACAACAAAAAACCGGAGACCGATGGGTCTCCGGTTTTCATATAGCAACCGATGATTACATCATGCCGCCCATACCGCCTGCGGGCATCGCCGGCATGGCGGGAGCGTCAGATTTCTTCTCGGCGAGCACACATTCGGTCGTCAGGAACATCGAAGCGATCGAAGCGGCGTTCTCCAGCGCGACGCGCGACACCTTGGTCGGGTCGATGATACCGGCCTTCAGCAGGTCCTCGTACTTGTCGTCGCGGGCGTTGTAGCCGAAGGCGTCCTTGCCCTCCTTCACCTTGTTGACGACAACCGAGCCTTCGCCGCCGGCATTGGCGACTATCTGGCGAAGCGGCTCTTCGATTGCGCGT
>JAJPZH010000270.1 GCA_021204515.1 Alistipes sp.
GTATAGGCCACCATCGGATTCTGCCCGCATTTGACCAGCACCGAAAAACGCATATTCAGCCGCCGCATCGCGATTCCGGCGGCGATCAGGACAAACGAAGCCAGCCCGGAGGTGACGAAAAAATAGCTGAACGTCGCGTAATCCTTCTTGATGCCCCCTTCGAACGCCTCCAGCGCCAGTCCCAGCGCCAGCCAGAAAAATCCCCAGCCGAAAAGCGAACCATGCAGTCTTCCGGTCGCGGAGCCGTCCCCGCGCAACAGACGGCGGAGCACAAGGCAAACCACCATACTCGCCGCGAGATTCACGACCAGCTGCCGCGCGAAAAGGCCCCACATATTCAGACATGTCAGCGTCACGAGCAGAACGAGTATCCAAACCTCCCGCCGCCGGGACGCTCCCGGCGCATCTTCGCCGGCCTGCGTCATCCATTCGTAGATACGGTCTCCCGCAATCGTGCCGGGAATGATGATACAAAGGTATTTCAGGTAGTCGAAGCGGAAAAGCCACGGCGCAGGCGACCAGTTCCACAACGCTTCGTTCCACGAACCTTCGACACCGCTGCCCAGACGCAGGGCCGCCAGCAGCGCCAGCACACCCAGCCGCGCCAGCAGGTTGTTCCGCGTATAGAGCCACGCCAGACTGCCGAACAGCGCCATATTCGCAAGGACCAGAATGATGACGTCGCTCCGCTCCGCCGAGACGGGCAGTCCCCATATCCACCGGGCGGCCGCCAGCAGGACGGCGATGCCGGCGACGCCGGCCAGACAGACCATGCGGTTCTGCCTGTCCGAAAGCCGGCCGAAGCGCATGAAAAGCGCACAGAAACAGCCCCAGCCCGCCAGTTGCAGCAGCGAGGAACCCCACCCCGGCAGCGTTCCCGTCACTCCGGAACGCAGGTTGGCGAGGGCAATGGCGAAAAGCGCCAGCAACGCCCACCTGCGCACCACGACCGTCAGGATCAGCGCCACCGATTCGCCCCGCTGTTCCAGCCGCCGGCGCAGGGCCAGCGGGAAAGCGGCCCCCATCGAGAAGAGGAAAAACGGGAAAACCAGATCGACCCACGTAATTCCGGGCACCGACGGATCGAAGCGGAACGACGGCGGCGGCACCTGCGCATGGAACAGCCACGCAGGAAGTTCGGCGTGCCACAGAATCTGTCCCGACAGCACCATTCCCACGATAGCCAGTCCTCGCAGCAAATCGACCGTATAAGCACGTTTCTCCATCTGCAAGATACGTTATTTCAGGTATTTCTGTTTCTTGAGGTAATCGGTCCAGATCACATACCCCGCGGGATGGAGGTGGATTCCGTCCTTCGTCAGGTCGATGCGCAGCTCGCCGTCGGCGTCGGAAAGCAGCGGCGCCAGATCGACGAACGTACACCACGGCTTGGCGTCGCACAACCGCACCAGCCGCGCATTGAGCGCCCGCACCTGCGGATTGTGCCCCTTGAGTCCGGGATAGGCCAGCCGCCGGGTATTGACCGGCAGCACGCTCTGGATATAGAGCCGGCAGCCGGGAACGGCTTCGTGCACCACGTCCGCCATGCGGGTAATGTTCATCACGATCGTATCGACGGGCTGTCCGCCCGTCAGGTCGTTGATGCCCGCCATCAGGAAGATTTTGCGGGGCTTGCTTTTCAGGATGTCGGGCAGACGGTCGATCATGCCGAAGGTATTGTCGCCGCCGATGCCGCGGTTCTCGACGTCGCCGCGTTTGAGCAGCAAGCTCCACCACCCCTGTTCGGTAATGCTGTTGCCGAGGAAGACGATCGCCCCCTGTTGCAGCCCCTCCTCGTCGTGGGCCGCACGGCGGGTATCGTAATAGGCATTATGGAATTTCTGCGCCGAAGCGCCGGACGCCGCGAAAAGGGCGGCCATGAACAATATGACGATGCGTTTCATAATCAGTCTTTTTTAATTACGCCATCGATACCGGTCTTGACATACGACCACTGATCGGCTTTTTTCAGATGAATCATATCGAACAGAAAATAACCGTCGCAGGCATTGATGCAGGCGGCGACCGAAGCGGTAATGGCCCGGTTCTCCTCCTCCTGCGGCACCTTGTCGTCGGCATCCCAGTTTCCCACGTCGGGACCGCCTGCCACCATCGGGCAGGCTCCCATCGTACGCTCTTTGGCCAGCAGGCAGAATCCCTGCATGGTCCATTCGGTCGTGCCGTAAACGCGCGTCGGGGAGGCGTAGGCGCCGATGAGCATCTGGTCCATTAGGTCGGCATAGCCGTAGTTCATGTATTTCTTGGTAGCCCACGAGAATTTGGACGAGGTATCGTAATTGGGGCTGGCCCAGTTGACGCCCACGTCGTAATAGCTGGCATACCAGCCTCCGACGTATACGCCGAACTTGACCGACGGATTGACCGACTTGACGGCATCGCGCGCCTTCTCCATAAAGTCGTGGATCACCTTCGCCCGGAATTCGAGCCACTGCTTCATATGCACGGGCACCGGCGAGGGTATGCCCGAAGTATGGCCGGCAGGCAGAATGTCGGCAGGGAAACCGGCAACCGACTGGCCGATATACTTCTCGAACTCCTTGCGCGTATAATTCGAGAAATCGCTGGTAAATCCGTCGAAGCGCCCCCGGTCGAGGAAGATTCCCGCCAGTCCGTCATAGGCCGCGAGGTCCCTGAGCATCGAACAGAGATACTCCTGCACTTCGGGCAATACCGGATTGAAGAACTTGGCGGACTGCGAGGTTGACATGATGTTCGTGATGCCGCCCTCCAAATTCAGATCGGTCGTTCACGCCCGCTTGGCCTCATCCCGGAAAACAACTCCGGCGCCGCCCAGCGAGGTCTGGTTGCCGCCCGTAAAGGTATTGATCGCGGCGTGAATGCGCAGGCCGAGCGATTTTCCGGCGTCGATAAACGCCTGCAGGTAGTCCCACGTGGCCGTACGTTCGACTTTGGAATATCCGCCCGGCAGCCATGCGCCGAGCCACTCCACCTGATCGACCACCGACGTACGGAAAAGCACGTCGCCGGTAGTAGGCCGCACATCGACCACAATATCGGTGAATCCGGCCTCCTTGGCCTTGGTCAGATCGCGCAGTATATTCTCCTTGCTGTTGGCGAAATCGGGAAAGTTGGCCGCGGCATCGACCCAGATGAACCGGGGTTTCTCCGCCCCCGGCTCCGGATCGGGATCCGGTTCGGGATCGGGCCACTCCCATTCGGGCTCCTTCGAATCCGAGCCGCACGAAACAGCCCCGTATCCCAGCGTCAGGACAGCCAAAGCCATCGCAAACCATTTGATATTCTTTTTCATCTTCAAAGTTAATTTGATTTAGGACCTGCATCCCCGGTCAGAGGGATGCAGGCAAAAGGGATGTTACTTGTCGATACAGTCGAATTCCCAAGCGACCAACGCATTGGTATTGGCGTCCGTATAGTAGAGATTCATCTTGTATCCGTCGGCCGATGCCGTCATCAGCACGTCGCCGGCCGCATTGACCACCGCCCCGGCAGGCCTGTATTCGTTCGATACAAAGACCTTCGACGGCGACGTGTCGCACTCACCCGTCATCTGATCGGGCGTCGTCACATCGAACATGTAGGCTTTGAACTCTCCGTAGGTGAAATGCGCACCCTCATAGATCGCCGCATATTTGGCGTTATTGAACGTACATACATCCACACAATTATAGTTCGAGTTGGCACCCCATGTCGCAGTGGCGATCTTGTGGGTTACAGCTCCCGTCGCATCGACGCGATACAGCGCATTGGCACTGTAGTAGGTAAGGAAGTAAGGATCGTCGGGATTGGCCGAATAAGCCTCCACGTCGGCGTTGCCGTTGCCGTTCCAGCCGGCGGTCGCCCCCGTAACCGAAATCATCTGCGGCTTGGCCGGTACGCCTCCGGTAATCACCCAGCGAAGGAACTTGCAAACCGCACCGTTCCACGTATAGATCACGGCCGTAACGATCGCATCGCCCTTCACGTTGCCCTGAACCGAAATACGCTTACCGATCGAAGCGCCCGTGGCGTTCGTATAGGAGAGCAGCTCGACAGGCATCTCATCCGTCGATGCAGCGGCATAAACTTTGAATTCGGCATTGGGGTCAGCCAAGTTCGCATAGAGGATATTGCTCGCGTCGTCCGACGTCATGCCGCCGTCGGCCGCTACGCCCTTCATGTCGTGCGCCCCCAAGAAATCACCCGTCGCACGGTTGAACAGGAACTTGTCCGCACCGGTCGAAAGCACGAGCTTGTTGCCCGACGCTGCCAGCGAATAAATCTTACCGCCGGCATTGACGATTCCGAGCTTGTCGAGCGATACGTTCTGCCAGATCTCCGTTTCACTGCCTGCGCGCCAGCCGTACTTGATCTTGGGCGGAATCTCCTTGCTCACCGTGTAAATCCGCTTGGTCACGCCGTCATGTGCCGTAACCGTAAATTTCACGCCTTCGCCTTCGTAATTGGCCGCAACGGCGGGATCGGGCGAAATCGTGGCATGGGGAGAGAGAATCACCTGCGCCGTTACCGACGAAAGATCATCGACCGTAATGAGCGAAATCGTGTTCCGGTCGTTATCGATCACGCCCTGAATGGAGGGTTCGTCGGTGGCGAAAGAGACGATCTCGCATTTATCCGACTTCTTGATATTGCCCGTCACACAGAAATCGCGCTTCGAACCGTCGACATGCGTCAGCGTAAACCAGTTCTCTTTCGTCAGGTCCAACGTTCCGAGCATCGGCGTGATGAAACAGTTGTCATCCAGATTAGCCGTAACGCGCATATGGGTAATCGAAGTCGTGTTCGACGAATTTTCGGGATAATAGTAAGGAATATCGATCACTATACGCTCCTGTCCTTCGGTCACCGTTGCGGTGAACTTTGCCAGCGGGTCGTTTTTATACTCCCCGGTAGCGAACTGCGCCGAGATGGTGTTCAGCCCCTGATCCACGACCGAGGGGGTCAGCTCATCCGGCTCATGGCAGCCGCCTAAGCCGAGCAGAGCCGCCAATGCAAATAATTTAATGCTATTTTTCATGGTTTCGGTTTCTTTTAGAGATTATAACCACTCGGGGAACTGCTTGACGGCCAAATTGTTGCTCAGTTCGGTCTCAGGCAGCGGAATACGGTAAAGCTTCTCTTCGAAAAGGCGGTCCTTACAATCGCAATCGACGTAGGTATAGACAAATTCAGCACCCTGCTTCTCGATCTTAAGACCGTGTACGCGGCTGTTACTACCGGAATAAGCCGTATGCGCGAGTTTCCAGCGGCGCATATCCCAGTAGTGGTGACCTTCGCAGTAAAGTTCGATCTTACGCTCCTGCCGGATCGCCGCCATCAGCGCCTCGCCGGATTTATTGGAATAAGGCAGGCCTACGCGCTCCCGAATCTGGCGCAGGTCGTCGTTCGCACCGTCTACGCCCAGCATATAACATGCTTCGGCATGATTCAGAATCACCTCGGCCAGACGAATGGCGATCCAAGGCTGCGTACAGGCTTTCGAATAATCGGTATAGCCTTCGTTCAGCATTTTGCGCAGGTAATACCCCGTCGTCGTACGACCGTTGAGCGCCGACCCGTCGTCGTAAACGGCATAACCGTCTTTACCGTTTACATAAGGTTCGAGAGCACGGCCTTTCCATTCGCACCCGTTGTAAAGCACGGAAGCATGGAAACGGGGTTCCAATTGTGCATAAGGCGGCGTATCGGTCGTACCGGTCGTCGTATTGTGCCACGGCTCCCAGTCGGGGAAACCGCCCGTCGTCGCCAGTTCGTACGACTCGACCATCTCCTGCGTCGGGGTAGCCCGTCCGCCCATGGTCGTATTGTCACCGCCCGGCATAAAGAGCTTGTCCCAGCTGTGGTTCGGGCCGCCGACCAGATAGTTGTATTCCAGAATCGACTCCGTATTGCCGTCGCTCATCGAGGTAAACGCCTTGGCATAATCGGCCGCCGTTTTGCCCGGCATCAGCACGTAACCGAGTTTGAATACCTCTTCAGCCGCAGTTTTGGCCGACTGCCAACGCTTCGCATAGAGCATCGCACGCGACAGCATCGCATAGGCGGCACCGGAAGTAACGCGCCCCGCCTCATTGTCCCATTTGGCCGGAAGATTCTTGGCGGCATAGGAGAGGTCTCCTTCGACCATATTCCACCCCTCTTCCTCGGTCGAGAGGGCCTTATTTTCAGTAATCGCCAGCAAATCTTCGTCATAAAGGATCACCTCCGGAGTGCGCTTCAGCAGTTGGAAATAGAGGAATCCCCGGAAGAAACGGGCCTCGGCCTCAAAACGCCTGTAAGTATCGCCGTCGAAATTGCCTCCGTATTTTTTCAGGCCGTAAAGGAACTCATTGACACGACGGATACGAGTGTAGGTATCATCCCATGCTCCGAAATGGAAAGCGGCCGTCGAAGCGGCAAGTCCTCCTTCGGCGAAAGCGATGATATTGGCAAAGCCCACGTTCGTACCGGGCGTGGCAGACCCGAACTTCAGCGTCTCGGTCAGGCCGTCCGTCAGGCCGACCTGACTGTCGCCGGTCTCAAAACTTCCGTACCAGGAGATATAAGGATAAAATCCATTGATATACTGGGTCACGTAATTGACGTCGCTCCATACGATCTTTTCCGACACCTTGTTGGTCGGACTCATGTCGAGCCAATCGTTACAGCCCGTCATGGCGACCGTAGCAGCCAGCAAAACGATATTTATGATTTTCTTTTTCATGATTTTGAATTTTGTCGGTTAGAACGAAACTTCGAGACCGCCCACAACCGTACGCTGCTGCGGATAGTAACCGTTGGTCACGCCCGGCCATTCGGGATCGACGCCTTCGGGCAGACCCGACCACGTACAGAGGTTGTTTCCCTCGATATAAACCTTCACCTTCTGGATGCGCAGGTTGTTGGTCCAGTTCTTGGGCAGCGTATAACCCAGATGAACCGATTTCAGACGCAGATACTTTCCGTCGCGGTACCAGAACGACGAAGCATAGGAGTTGTTCGTGTTAGGCGGATTGAGCGACAGACGGGGATACTCCGCATTGGGATTTTCGGGCGTCCATGCCTGTTCTACAAGATAGCGCGGCGAGTTGGCTCCGGCCTTGAACGGACGGGTAAAGAGCGTATTATCCTCGTTGTAATTGTAATAAGTACCCGTCAGCGAAACGTCGCAAATAGCGGCGCCGACAAACAGGATATCAAACTCAAGTCCTTTCCACGAAGCATTGAGATTGACGCTTCCGTTGAACTGCGGACGCTGGCCGCGACCGAGGTAGGCACGGTCCTGATCGTATGTGATGGCGCCGTCGCCGTTCAAATCCCTGTATTTGATATCGCCGACACGGGGACGCGAACCGGAGATCCACGGCGAATTGTCGATCTCCTCTTCGCTCTGGAACAGGCCGTCGGCCACAAAGCCCATCGACATATAGCGGCTCTTGCCGGTACGCTTGGCATAATCGGGCGTATTGGGGCTGTCCTGATAACGGAGCCAACGATCTTTCGCCCAAGTCATATTGACCGTAACGCCGTACTGGAAATCTTTGCCGATGTGATTACGATGCGTCAGTTTGACATCGATACCTTTTACATCCTGCGCGTTGTTATTGATGTAAGTCGGGTAATAGCCGCCCATCGAAGCGGGTTTTCCGGTGTTCGATCCCAGAATATCGAAAATATAGTTGTAGAAAGCATCGAATTCGACTCCGAGTTTTCCGCTCCACATCGCCAGATCGAAACCTACGTTGTAGGAATAATTACGTTCCCAAGTCAGAAGTTCGTTCGCCACCAGCGACGTCATGATACCGTTCTGGCCCACGCCGCCGAGCACGACGCTCGGGGCCGTACTGACAGAGAACGTGCTCAGGAAAGCATAGGCCGCCGATCCGGAGTCGTCGCCCAAAGAACCGAACGAGGCGCGGAGTTTGAAGTTATCGACCGCCTTGCGCAGGGGAGCGAAGAAGTTCTCCTCCGACATGCGCCATCCGAGCGATACCGAAGGGAAGAATCCCCAGCGGCGTCCCGAAATATTACCGATAAACTTATAAGACCCGTCATAACGTCCGGAGAATTCGAACAGATATTTATCGGCATAATTGTACTGGCCGCGGAAAACCAGTCCGACCTTACGCGAAGCATCGCTGGAACCGCTTATCGGATTATCGGACGGAGTAGTCGCATAGCTTAGTTCGGGCAGCTGCGGGAACGGAATATCCTTACCCGAAGCCGAGAATTTATTGGTCTTGTAATCACGGGTTTCGATCAGCGCCAACAGATCGACTTTGTGTTTCTCCGCAAAAGTATTTTTATAGCTGATGCTGGCCTGAGAGGTAATTCGCCGCCACTGTGAGAATCCCTCGGTCAGGTTATTGGTTTTCTCGCCGGTCGTTACGTTGGCATTGTTACGCGGATCCGACGCTTTGGAATAGGTGATATCCGAGCTGGTCGAGTTCGGCGTGCTGGCCAGCATGACGAAATAGGGCGTGCTCAGGATTTTGGATGTCGTGGAGCTGCGGTCGTACGCCCCCATAACCTTCAGGCTGAGACCCTTCACCCACGGAAGGTCCCACTGCAGGGCGGCATTGGTCTGTACGGCCACAGTTTGAGATTTCGAATAACCCGACAGTTCGGTAGCGGCGATCGGATTGATCGTATTCCCGTAACTATTCTGGCTCGCGGTCGGAAGCCCGTCATAGGTCTTCGGCAGATAAGGATGCGCATAAGCAGCCTGTTCTGCAATCGAAAGCCACGGTGCATCGGCCGCAGAAACGCCGGTGCCTGAAGTCCCGCCGGCAGAGAATCCGGGTGATTTCTGATCTCCTATCTGTCCGGCCACTCCAAGCGTAAAAGTCAGACTCTTGGCAATCTTGGCCTCGATATTCGTACGCAGGTTATAGCGGTCGTAATCGAAATTCTTGACATTGCCGGTCTGATTCATATAGCCCAGCGAAGCGAAATAATTGATCCGGTCGCTGCCGCCCGTCGAAGTGACGCTGTGCTGCTGGATCGTACCGGTTCCGAAGATTTCGTCGATCCAGTTGGTGTTGCCCCAACCATTCGTGCCTTCGCGCATCATCTGCACATGCTTGTCCGTGAAGATCGGCTCCTGACCGTCGAGTTCGAGCGCCTTGTTGTACCAGTAAGCATAACCCGGACCGTCGAGGAATTCGGGATACGAGGTATTGAACGCCGCACCGTAGGAACCCTTGTAAGTCAGGTTCATCGTACCCTGCTTACCTTTCTTGGTCGTTACGATCATCACACCGCCGGCCGCTTCGAGTCCGTAAACCGCTACGGCGGCGCCGTCCTTCAGCAGCGATACCGACTCCACATCGTTGGGGTCGATGTCGTTGATCGAACGCTGCACGCCATCGACAATGTAAAGGATACCCGTCTTTGCACCGCGAATGGTCATGCTGGCTTGGTCCGCGCCGGGCTGTCCGGA
Organism: Alistipes sp.; assembly: GCA_021204515.1. Taxonomy (GTDB): domain Bacteria; phylum Bacteroidota; class Bacteroidia; order Bacteroidales; family Rikenellaceae; genus Alistipes. Next base: position 9,422 of record JAJPZH010000270.1, read on the forward strand.
GTTCTGCACGGAGATAAGACCCGGCAGACGGCCTGCCAGACCCTGCGAGATATTGGACATCGGCATCTTCTGAAGTTCCTTACCGTCGATCTGCGACACGGCCGCCGTCACGTCGGCGCGGTGCTGAGAGCCGTAACCGAGGATGACGACCTCGTCCAAACGGGCGGCATCCTCTTTCATCGTAACGTCAAGGTTGGAAATCCCCCCCCCCACAAGTTATTCTCTGTGAGGACATTCCGATATACGTAAATTCCAATATACCGCCTTTTGGAACCGCAATGGAATACTGTCCGTTTATATCGGTCGTCGTACCCTTGTTCGAGTCCACGACCACCACGGTCACACCGACGAGCGGATTGCCCTGTTCATCGGTAACCGTACCCCCGACGGTAGGCTGCGCAAAGGCCGAACCGGCCCCCGCCAACAGCAGGAACAATGTCCATAGACACGTCCTCGCCGCCAGAGAATCTCTGAATCTAGAGAAAAACTCTTTCATAGAATTACATTTAAGGTTAAGTTTTTAGTGTTTTATATCGGTTGCAGATCAGTTGCTTCCTTCGGCGATTCCGGCCGCCAGCTCCGCCCACCAGCCGCGGTTGATGATATGGACGATATCGAAGATCATCAGTCCGTCGGTGTCGCGGAGCGCCTGCGCCACGGCGCGGGTGAATTGCGCGGCATCGCCCTCGTACTGCTCGACGTAGATCGAACCCGTCACGGGAACCACGCCGCAAGTGATTTTCTTCGCCCATTCGGCGCCGCCCTCGATGCAGTACCAGTAATTCTGCTCGTCGGACATTCCCGCTTCGGTACGCTGTCCCACGATTCCGTTGGCCGCATCGACCTCGGCTTTGGTTACCAGCGTATAATAAAGCCCGGTCATATAGATATCGAGCAGGTCGGCATAGCCCGTATTCCTGTATTGGGGCGTCGCCCAGTCGAAATAACGGGCGGGATCGAACTGTTCGCTGGCCCAGTTGACGCCCACGTAATAATAGGTCGGGTACCATGCGCCCGTGTAATCGCCGATCAGCAGCCGGGGATTGACCTCCTTGAGCTGCCGGTGGGCTTCGGTCACGAACTGCTTGATAACCGCCGCACGCCATTCGATCCACTTGCGGAAGAGCGGCCCCTGCGACCAGTCCCACTTGCCGTCGGCATCCTGCGTCCAGCGGAGAATATCACCGGGATAATCGGCCACTTCCACCCCGGCGTAGGCTTCGAAAAGCTCCTTCGACAGCGGACTGAAATCGGAAGTGATATTGTCGAAGCGCACCCGGTCGAAGACGATACCGTCCACGTCGGGGTATTTCTCCGCGAATTCCCTCAGAATCGCCAGCTCGTACTTCTGCACCTCGGGATTCGCCGGGTTGAGCATGCCGTTGTAGTTGCTCTTTATCTCGCTGATCGGCACGATCTTCCCTTCGGTGTATACCTGCGACTGCCAGTCGGCATGATCGCCGTAGATGATTCCCCGGTCGAAAAAGTTGTGACCGCCGGCAAACACGTTGAGCGAACCGTGCACGCGCATCCCCAGCCTGTGTCCCTCCTCGATAAAACAGGCGAGCATATCGTAGCTTTCAGGACGGGTCACACCTTCCCATTCGCCCATGTAAGGCGCGATATCGCTCTTGTAGAGCGTTTCGCCCATAATCGACTTCACATCGACCACGACATCGGTGAAACCCATGTCGCGGATTTTGGATACGTAATAACGAATCGAATCGGGGTGGCTCAGACGCGCATAATTGGCTTCGCAGTCGAACCACATGTAAAGCGGTTTCGACTGCTGTTTTTCCTGCGTACAGGAAGCGGCTGCAAGGGCCGCGAGACAGATAAGGAGAAGTTTCTTCATATGATTCTTTTGTGGATTAGTTCACTTCGGAGATGACGACCGCCGTCGAAATTTCGCGCTCGACGATCACCTCGGAGCTGCCCGTATCGCTCGGGCGGTTGAGCACCTTGCCTTCGCAGCCGACCATGGTCGAAGATCCGCCGCCGTCGAGATTGACCGCATCGACCGCACCCAGTGCGATCATCTTGTCGGCCAGTTCGGCCAGCGTAAATCCGGCGCTGCCCCGCATATTGCGTCCGTCGCACACCAACAGGATCAGTTTTCCGTCGGCCGTGGCGCCGACCGCCGTACGCGGCTGACGCGAAGTCCCGGCAATGCCGCCGCCGTCGAACACCTCTTTCCAATAATTCTCCACGGCGACGTTCTTCCCCTCCTTGACCAGCATCGGACCGCCTCCGACCGCCTCCTGCGGGGTCCAAAGCACGGCGCCGGGCGTTTTCGAAGTCGGCGGCGCGGACATATACGTATTCGTACGTTCGTCGTTGTCGAGTGCGGACGGGAAAGCATAGGGCTTGTTGCCGTCGTCGAGGACGCAATAAATCCAGTGCGTCTCGAACCCTCCGGACGCCATCTGCCCGAACGAAGAACGTACGGGATAAACCGTCTGGTCGTTGCGCGTCACCGTTTGATTTTCGATCGATTTGACGGCTCCGCCTGTAATGAGCAGGCTCAGCGAGTTCCCTGCCCACCAATACCCGGCATTGGTCGTCACACAGGCCGTACCCCGGTTGGCCGAAGCGAATTCGGCATGAATGCGCGACGGGGTTTTCTGCTGAGGCAGATGCACGGCGTTGAAGCGCAGTTTGGGATTGGCTTCCAGGTCGGCCACGGCTACGAATCCGAGACATTGTTCTCCGCCGCCCAGATCGTCCGTAAATTCGGTTACGGTCAGACCGGCCGGGTAACCGCCCGGCTGCGGGTCGGGATCGGGGTCGGGTCCGTCGGGAAATTCATATTCGGGTGTTTTCGAATCGCTGCCGCACATACAGCACACGGCAGGAA
>JAJPZH010000188.1 GCA_021204515.1 Alistipes sp.
CTTCCAAGCCGTAGCAATGAACATCGATCTCTCACAGATCGATCCCTGTCCGTTCAATCCCCGCAAGGAGTTTGCGGAGGAGAAACTTCAGGAGCTCGCAGCAAGTATCCGCCAGCACGGCGTACAGACCGACATCAAAGTACGCCCCAAAGACGGAGGACGTTACGAAATCGTCTACGGAGAGCGCCGCTTCCGCGCTTCGCTGCTCGCCGGAATGCAGACCATTCCGGCAAAGGTCGAGGCCATGACCGACGAACAGGCCGAGATCTGCGCCATCATCGAGAATATGCAGCGTGAGAACCTCACGCCCTTCGAGGAGGGTGAAACCTTCTGCCGCCTTGCCCAGCAGCGCGGAATGAGCGTTGCAGAACTCTGCCAGACATTCGACAAGAGCGAGAAATACGTCCGGACACGCATGAACCTCACCAAGCTGATCCCCGAGGTGGTACAGTTGCTCAACAACAAGGATATATCGCTCGAGGTGGCCAAAGAGTTCACCAATTACGATGAAATCATCCAGCATGAAGTCTACGAAACGCATTTCCAGCACGACGGGTACAACAACTGGAAAGGCATCGCCGCGAAAGAATTTGCCAAACGGCTCTACGACCGCTATATGACCAAACTCGACAACTACGGCTTCGACAAGACCGAATGCGGAACCTGCCAGCACAACACGCTCAACCAGGTGCTTTTCCAGATGTGCGGTGACTGCGCCGGCTGCCAGAATCCAACCTGTCTGAGGGCCAAAAACGAAGCTTATCTGGTAGACAAATGCCTCGATGTTCTTGCCAAAGATCCGCGCCTGCATCTGGCTTGCAACGACCAAAGCAACGCCAACGTCGTCGCACGCCTGACAGAGCTGGGCCACGAAGTCCTAACGCTCGACATGCCGCTCTGGCGTTACGACTCGGAGCCTCAGATGCCGGAAGTACCACAGGCCGAGGATTTCGAAGACCCCGATGAGTTCGAATTCGCCAAAGAAGACTATGAAGAGGGGTTGAACCGATTCAAAGAAAAATGCGTCGAACTCGAATACGCCGTATCCGAAGGACGGAAACTCAAATATGCGCACATCGCTGCGACATCCGTGGATTTCTACTACGAAACGGTTCGCAATCAAGTCGAAACAGCTGACGGGCAGAGTTGGTCGGTTGCGTCCGCAAGCCCTGCGAAGAAACTCCAGGACAAAGACATTCGCAACCATCAGATCTGCTACGAGCACATCACCAAAGACCTCAAGAAGGTCCTCCGCTGCGACGCCGACCGTTTCCCCAAGACTGCCCTCACACCCCGTGAAGAGCAGTTCCTCTACTATGTACTCCTTGACCGGATATCGAGTGCGAACATGCAGATCCTGGGATACAGCGGCTACACGCTTTCGGAGAAACAACGGCTCGAAATCGTCGAGCAACTCACGCCGGAACGAAAAGCACAGATCATCCGTATGGCGATCATGCGTTACTGCAGCGACCTGACAGAATACGGCTGCAAACCCGAATCCGTGGATATCAAGCTTCTGACCGAGTTCTCCATGCAGCACTTCCCCGACGAGACACAGCCTATCGTAGAACGGCACCAAGGCATTTACAACAAGCGCCATGCAAACCTCGAAGTCCGCATCAAAGCTTTGGAGGACGAAACGAAAGCGCTGAGCATCCGCTCGATGTTCGACGCAAAGGCCCTCTGTCGGATGCCGGACGGAACCGTCATCAATGTCTTCTCCGGAGAGGTCATCGACAACAATGCGCTCGCCATGGCGCTCGAAGGAGCTGAAATTCCCCAATTGGAGGTCGAGCAGCCCCTGCCGGAGACATCGGAGCCGGATATCACCGAAGAACCCCTGCCCGACGAAAACCCGCGGGAGGACGAGCCCCTCGATCCGTACGAATTCATTCCCGAGGAGTACGTTCTTCAGTCGAACGAAAGTCTGCATGGCAAGGGCAAACAGCTGCGTATGACAGCCCGAAAAACCTCGAAGAAGAAGGCTGCCTGAACAACACCGAGAGGATGGAATGCTTCCGTCCTCTCTCATTTCATTGTCTAACCTCGGCGGACGGGATTCCCCGTCCGCCCTTTCTTACTTTTCGATATGAACAACAAAAAAAAGACGCCCGCAGGTGTCGGATCGGAAAAATCTTTCACGACGCAAACCCTGAATAACAAACTCGACCGATCGCTCTCCGAGCTGCGCAAAGCGACATACATTGCCCGCCACATATGGGAACACGATAAGGAGGCATTGCGTTTCGACTGGAACGATCTGGTGCAAATCGAAAATGCACTGGCCGAAATCTGCAAACTCTCAGCAGGCATCACACCTACGGCAGACGACAGCGAAGAAAGCGAATAGCCCCTGTTCTTCGGAGAATCCGGTATTTACCAAATCGTCACAAATATGACACTTCACAAATTATTGCGGCGTTTAAGTGCCATCGCACACACGATGCTCGAAGGTACGGGACGCACAGATTTCGAGATAGACAAACGCTTTCTGCAGAAGACGGGCGCAAACATTCCGTTTCTGTGGATCGTCCGTAAACACGGAACCGGATTATACCGGCTCGACGAAGAAAACGACCGGGCCAAGGCCAGTTTCATGCTCGGACATTATGTCGGCTCGCATACCGATTTCCTGATTTTCCACTACGACGGGAAGCGCTTCCGGCAACTATTCCTTTCGGATGCACTGGCGGAACTGAATCGCCTTTTCAAACTGCAACATATTCAAGAATAGTGTGCATCCCGCGACTCAAAAAAGCAAATCATTCCGCCGGGCAGACAATGTTGTCCTCGTCGCAGAACTCACGGAGAACATATCGCATCCGTTCTACCCGACTCGATGACATAAACCACGAACGGCGGCTTCACGGAAACCGAATCGTTTGGGCGGAATGCTCATTTCACACAACAATTCATAAAAATCAAGACAATGAACATATCAGATAAACCGACGAATCGTATTCTGGTCAAAGCAAGCACGAATAGCGAATGGGACTCGTGCGATTTCGCGATCCTCACCCTTTCGGAAGATTGGCGGAAGACACAATTCGCACGGCTCGAAGCCATCGAACCGTTTACGAACGACCTGTCTTTCGTATCCATGCACTTCTTCGATGGTACGGCGGATTTCTATCGGTTTGGAAGCGACGAACGCCCTGACATCGAGGAATTGCTGAAAAATAACGAATGGGCATTCGTGGAATTGACGCAGGAGGAGCAAGAAGGTCTGACCCCACCCAAGAGCTGCCTGACTTGTTACAAAATGATTTTGTACCAAAACGGGACTTTCCAATATACCGCCTACGACAAGCATACGGGCGAAGAGTTTTGGACTCCGGATCTCCGGCTGCGGGAATTTCTCGAAAAACTATACCCGTAAAACGAAATGGATACGACACTGGATAAGGTACGCTTCATCGAAAGCGACTCCGTGCCCAAAGAGGGCGCAAGCGTCAAGTCACTCAGCACATCGATTGAGATCACCCACACTTGCGGATGCATGTTCGTGGAACACTTCGCCTACGAGCGGACACCGCGCAGGCCTGACGAAACGCCCGAAAGCTACGAGCGGCGACAGGCCGAAAGAAAGTATTTCATCAAGCTGTGCCCGAAGCATCAGGCGCAGTTCAACGTCCGAACCCTCAAAAACCATAACCGATGAAAAAGAAGGAACTGAAGATACGATTCCATCACGACGACAAAGGCTACTGCCGCGAGTTCTGGGAAATCTTTCCCGAGGACAAGCAGCAACAGCCCTGCTTTCTGATTCGCGATGCCTCGGGCCCCGGCGGCTCGTGGCACGTAGCCAGCAGCGAGTTCTATGAACCGGGCTTCAAGGTCGCCGAAGACGTGACACTCATCCTCTGCAACAGCGCATGGCAGGAGCACCTGCGCATAGGCAATGACAAAGGGCGTTTTCCCGTAGAGTTTCCCACGCTGGAGACTGCCTGCCGCAAGGCGTGGAATAACTTCACCGCCAAACCGGCCCGTCTGCTCGATCTTCCTGACTTCTGGCGATGGTTCGCACCCTATTGCCCACAGGAGCTACCTTCGTGGGAACAGGACAACTGGCGGAACAACAATCGCCGGACCGTCAAACGCGAGACTCTCGCCCGTTTCGACTTCTGCGGCGACGAGATGCAGATCGTCCGCACGACGGAACGACATACCGAGTGCGGCCTTACGTGGCGCAGGTACTTTGCCGGCAACGTCAACGGCAAATATGAGAGCTACGCCATGTTCTACGGCTACGAGGTCGGCAACTACGTCATCGACACCAACCCCCTGCGTATCGCCAACCTGCCGTGGCGCGAAATAGGGATGACTATCACGACCAAAGACCTCAGAGCGTTCAACGCCATGATCGGCAAGGCGGGCAAGGCTCCGTACTGCTCGCACGATCCCAAAATGCGGCATCTGGTCGAACTGCTCAAGGAACATACGGCACGCCGGAACAAGGGTCTGATGCCTACCATCGATAAAGAGTACACCTGCGAGACGTGCGGCTCCCGCTCGGGCAAATGCCACCCGCAGACAGGGTATTATTTCATCTGTGGCACCGACAACTGGAAACCCGTCCGGTAACCGATATAGCGACAGCGATGAAACCATACTCCAAGCACAGTTTGAATCCCTGCGTGTGGGACTACACTTACAAAGTGTCCCAAAACGGCCGCGACCGACACAAGGTCCACCCTACGGGGACCTGTCTCCGGCTACGCAGGATGTATAAAGCCCGGACCCGTACGCCCGACGAATAATCCGTAAAATGCTGCAAACTGGAGAATAATCATGGAAGACAAGATCTCTTCGGACGATGACATCCAAAAAATCGTATCCAAAGCCAATCGGAAAAAGTGGAGTGTCAGTACCGACAAAACGGAAGAGGGCCATATCCTGTTCGAGTTCTCAAAATTCACTCCCGCAGGTCAGGATTTCAACTTCTCGGCCACGATGACCGACGGCGATCCTGCGACACTGGTCGAAGACATCAAACGGTATTACGAGGGATTCGACGCCGACGAGGAAGCCTACCTGTGGATCGGCCCGGACGGCCATGGCAGAAACGGCGCTCCGTATCATATCAAAGGCATTGTCAGCGACATGGAAGCCGCCGAGGAGATGATCTATCAACTGTATGAAACACTTAACAAAATATTTTGAATCTATGACAGAAAAACAAATAGAGGCTGCTATAAAAGCATTACCCCGTCTGCTGGAACCGCGCACGCCGGCACAATCGCGGCAGCTTGAGGAACTATCATGCAGAGAAATGATCAACAGCTGTCTGATCTACCATTCTGCACGTTATGATTTCTACGATCCCAAAACCAAAGAATTCGGCCGGTACGCAAAGGATTATGTCGAATCTCTGGGAGAGGAAACCGTTGTCCGGCTCTATAACGAGCAGGCCGAGGATTTTTCGAAAGCCATCGTGCGGCATGGGGTATATACGGACAGCGAGGGATGTACCTATAATTCCTGCACATGGGCGGACGAACAATAAAAACGGCAACTATGGCGACAGATAAGATTTTACAAATGTTCTTCGAGCTGGAGCGCTGGACGAAAGCCATCGACAAGGGTGTGGACAAAGATATCCGCAAAGACCAGCTCCTGCGTCTGACCGACGAGCGGACGCGCCTTGCCATGGCCGATGCCATGATGCAGGGCCGGTATGCGATCTCGCCGCCCCATACGGCCCAGATTCCGAAGGAGAACGGCGACTACCGCACGGTCTACGTGAACGAACCCATCGACCGCGTGGTGCTGAGCATCGCCAACGACCTCTTGTTCGACCTGATGCCCGAGATGATCCATCCCGCCTGCAAATCCTACCAGACAGGCATCGGCTGCGGCAAGGTCGTCCGCGAGGTCAGCCGCCGGATCGTGGAGGCCGCGAAGGCGGGCTGCATGGGCTGGAAAGCCGACCTCTCGAAGTATTTCGACAGCGTGCCTATCGCCTTCGTCGATGCGGCGTTCGATAAGGTCGAAACCCGACACGGCCGCTCTGCCCTGATCGACGTACTCCGCAAATACTACCACTCGGACCTTTACTTCGACCAGAACAACGAACTCCACAGCCAATATCAGTCCCTCAAACAGGGCTGCGCCGTAGCGAGCTGGCTGGCCAACGTGCTGCTCTACGATCTGGACGAGGAGCTCTCCCGAATGAACGGCTACTATGTCCGCTACTCAGACGATATGCTCTTTATCGGAGAAGACTACCAGCGGGCGATGAGCGTGCTGGAAGAGCGGCTCGAAGCCATGAGCATGCGTCTCAATCCCAAGAAGGTGGAATACCTGACCGCGGACAAGTGGTTCAAGTTCCTCGGCTTCAGCATCCGGGGCAGCATGATCTCGCTCTCTTCGAGCCGCATCAAAACCTTCCAGCGGGAGATCGAGCGCCGCACGATCAAACAACGCCGCACGACGCCCGCACGAGCTGTCAACGCCGTGAACCGCTATCTCTACAAGGGCGACGGGGAGTTCAGTTGGGCGACGCAGATACTACCCGTATGCAATGTGAAACGGGACCTCGACGAACTGAACAAGTTCGTGATGGACTGCCTGCGGGCCGTTCAGACGGGCAAACGCAAGCTCGGCGGTTTGGGATACGTCCCGACCAAGCCCGACGGCTGCATCGTCCGCGGCCGAGGCCGCAACGTGAAAGCCAACCGAGTCAAGGCCGGAGGCAAAATCGACGGCTACCTCACGATCGGATGTATGCACAATGCACTTCTGACGAGCCGAGGCGTGTACAATACGCTGGTGGCCACACTGTAACTTATGCCGGGCACACGGCAAGCGGATGCGGGGCAGGAAATTCAATATTACAGGTCGCATAACCAGTCCCATCTCGGATTCACCGGTCTATCAACCGGTGAATCCCATCCCGGACAGGTATTTACCTGTAAATATCATAAGGAGTAAAGCGATGTGCCGCCAGCTTGACATCCGCACAGAAATACCGGAGCACACCGGACGAAGTTCGAGGCATGGAATTTCAGTACCAGAGCGCAATAGAGCTCCATCGAGAGTCTTGAAGGTCCCTAACCGGCACCTTCAGACTCCTCAAGAGCTGCATACGTTACTGGCTGACATCAGGCAAATAGAGCCATGTGCTGCCATGATGAGAACTCCATTTCAGCACGGAAAGGTGCGGTTCGGGGGATGACGTTCAACATGCCGCGAGCAAGGAGGTCCCCGGCTGCGGACGTCGTTTATTCACTATCGGGAACACGACGTCTGCTGCCCGGGACTTCCAGTCTCGGCATATATCGAATAAGTAAAGCAACGTGCCAGTCATCCGGAGAACCGCAGAGAACTCAGCACAGAACCGGAAAGTCGAGGTCAGGGCTTCAATGGCGCAGCGTCGATCACGGTCCAGTGTCATCTCCTACCGATCGTTTTGCTACACGCTCACGATCGTCCGGCAGATGCCGCGGACATGCTGCAACGCTGCCGCATATCGAACAGATAGAGCCACGTGTCAGCCTGAATGAGATTTCCGAGGGGCAGCGCAGCCCCGAACACTGCACGAGGGATCGGATTTCAACGATACAGTGTTCCACCAGGATACTAAAGACTGCTGAACCTTGCCTTCAGTATCCTGGCTCCCACTGTACATATCGAACTCATAAAGCCATGCGCCGGCGATCCGAGTGCATTTTTATCAACCCTTTAAATTTTAACACAATGACAATAACTGTAAAAGAGATTGAAATCGGCCAACGGTATCACATCTCAGGAGATATCGACAATGGCTTCAAGGATGGTAAACCTTACCTCTCTCACGATGAAGTGACACGGCGGATCAAACGGATCTCGGGCACCCACATCGTCTGCGAATGCGACCGGAAATTCGTCATCAACGAAAATTTGAAAATAAGCATCCCCGGCTACCGATAAACATTTCGGACGAATATGGACAATATCTATCACGAGGCCGTCCGGGCTGTCGAAGAGGGAGCGAAATTCTCCATCGACTTCTCCTCCCGTAGCTTCAAACTCGGCGGCAAACCGGTTATCCGGAACGGACAATACGAGGGCGAGCTGGGCGTGCCGCCCTGTACGGAAGAGGAATTTTTCGCTAACGTGGAAGAACTCTACCGCCGCTATAAACACTCTATCCCTTCGGAGCGTAGCGAAAGCCGGTCACGCAGGTATTTCTCAGCCATACCCGAAAAGGATCTGGACGACGAAGACATGCTCTACGGCGAGCGCCGTGACAAGGCGCAGGTCGCACTGGAGCTGTACCTCCTTTGCCAGATACTGAACGGCTTTACATGGAATCCCGACACGATGGGCCGCTGGTTCTGGCAGAGTCCGGTAGACAAGGACCTGGTAATACTCCGCCAGTGGATAGAGCCTAACCATAACAACCAATCATTCACCAATTAAAAATCAAAACGAGATGAGAAAAACGAAAGCAACGAATGTTATCTGTCCACAATGCGGGACGAAGCTCACGGTCGCGGGCGGAAAGATTTCCGCAGCAGCCGGCAACGACGCCCCGGTCAGAGTTCCCCAAACGGCGCAGGAGCGCATCGAGGCGCTGCGTGAAAAAGGCGTGGATGTGAGCGGCCTATTCGCCTTGCAGGGTTCGACTGGCGGCCAGTACGTCGTTTCCAACAAGGACGGCGTGCTGACGGTGCTGAACGACGACGACCCGATCTTCAAGTTTATCGCCCGACAGGGCACGGTTCCCAATCCCCGTCTGTTCCGCCGCTGGATTACAGCCCAGATGTTCCACATGCTCTCGTACAGGGATCGGTTCTGCAAGGAGCCCGTGGGCGTAACGGAAATGATTCACCGCATGGGATACGAGTACCAGTGGAAGATGCTGCTGGACGAGTTGCACGCCCAGATGAAGATGGAGGGCCGCGATGCTGAAAACTTTATCGCCCGCAACCGCTGGTTCAATGTTCGTGTGGTCGAGGCTATGGCGCAGGAATATGTCGAACACCTGATCCGATACGTGGATGAACTGCCCGTGAAAAAATGCAAGGACAGCCCCTACAAGCGCGTCGGAGGCGAGAATATCTTCGAACAGGATTTGTACAACAAGCTCTACGGACCGCTGAACCGGGCCGCAGGACGGATCAGGTCTACAAAGAACGCTGCCCAGCTCTACAATGCCGTCAAGGCATTCGACGACCTGCGCGTAAGACTTCCGCACGAAACACCTCAATGCAAGGCATGGGTGGACGCTTACAAGGGCGCCGGAGCCTTCTACACCATGCAGAACCTAATCCGCTTTCACGGCTGCACGCTTATCGACGACCGTGGCAAACATCTGGACAAGGACCGCTCACTCGTCTTCCTCTCGCTTCAAGCCGACCTATACAAAAACGGCGGGGGCTGGCGCATGCTGGCCATGCTCAAGAAGATGCTCTCGGACAATGGCATCGACATCCAAAAGAAGATAAAGGAATGGAGTCAGCGTAAGACGAAGTAATCCGCATGCCTGGCAGGTACGATACGACGGACCGGGATATTCAGTTCGTCTTCCTTGACAGGATCCTGAGGCGTTGGCTACACGTCGTGCCTCAGGATCCTCCCGGAAGACCATTCATCGGACAGATAAAGCCATGCCCCGCACCGATAGCCGTATCATTTTAATAATTAACACCGACAGAAATGAACGAAAAAGAAATATCGGAAGTACTGCTCGATATAGCAGACAACCTCAAAAGTAACGGCGGCCAGCCGTGGAGTCTTGCCAACGAATGCGGCGAGCCGACCGTATTCGATACCCAGAGCGAACTCTATATCAAAGATATCGTACTCGACAAAGACAATTACCCCTGCGCTCTGATCCCATTAGGGTATTTCGAAGACGAGACGATCCGCGAAATCGCCCAAATAATACACTGATAAACCAGGAAGCATTATAAATCAAATAATAACCTTACCTGGCTGGGTCACATTGCAAGCCTATAACGAAGAACACAAGGATGCGAAGATCTATGTGTATCAGTTCACCATAGAATAACCGATTCTCCAATAGCTCAAATCATGAATCTGCGACTTTATGAGACCCTCGAATACAAGGGTTACAACATAGACATTTACTACGATCCCGATGCCGAAAGCCCGCGCACATGGGACAACCTCGGTACATTCTATACCGCCCACCGCCGCTACCGGCCCGAAAAGGAGTTCGACGACCATTTCCAATGGGAGGAAGTATTCGACCGTTACGGCGATTTCTCGGACTCGTTCGAGAAAAAATACATCGCTCTGAAAATCTACCTCTACGACCACAGCGGCCTTACGATCTCCTCCGGCCCGTTCTCCTGTTCGTGGGACAGCGGATGGTTCGGCATCGTTGCCGTGAGCATCGAAAAGGTCAAGAAGGAGTACGGCTGGAAGGTGCTGACCGCCGGCCGACGACAAGGACGACGTGCTCGAAAGCTGCTGGGGGTACTTCGGGGATGACGGCCTCGAACAGCTCGAAGAGGAGTGCCGCGATACGATCGACTGCCTGATCGCCCGGCAAAAGGGACAGGAACACGAAGAACGTCTGCGCATCTTCGGGCCAGAGCTGCCGTTCCCGGAGTTCGCATTGGCAATCCAATAACACAAAATTCAAACTTATGGCCAAAACAATCAGTAAAAAATCCGTCGAGGCGATCAATGCCCGCTGCCGGAACGGCTTCCGGTTCGACTTGCAGAACTTTATGGAGCGCGGCGAAAAGCGGCTCTGCCGGAGCATTATGCTCAAGGAAAACGAAAAGCTCGTCAAACTGACTCTCTGGTGGCAAGACGAGACCATATACCGCAAGAATCAGTACGGATGCACGATCCGCGAATACACGGGCAACGTCGTCCCGGAGCTTCACTGCGCCGTGTGGCGAAAAAGCGAAGCTTCGTCTTTCTGGGTCAGCCTCGGCTTCGGAGGATTCCACCCTTTCAACGAACATCCATCGTCCAAACGCCTGATGAACGCTCTCGCAGACGCTACGGCACTGGTCACCGATGGGATGATCCTCTCGTTGCTGCCCGGACGCGAACGCGCAGAATACCAACAAATCATTGAAAACCAGAACAAAACTGAATAACAAACCATAAACTCAGAATATCATGGAAGCAATTATGTTAACCAAACAGAATGCGCACCGCGTCACGATGGTGCGCCGCAAGGACGACCCCGCAAACGCCCCCGTACCATTCAAATGGCGCGGCGATCGCCGCATCGGCATCGGCTGCTTCGACCACCTCATCGGCGAGGGCGACGAAGCCCGCATCATCAAGCCCCACGAGTTCGGGGAGTGGGAAGTGGTCGAGGTGAGCCATCCGGGCTACCTCGAATCGCTTTGGGATGCCGCCTACGGAGCCCACTCGTGGAGTTCGCAGAATCCCGATATTATCGGTGAAGACGAGATCACCATGTACGAACAGGAGCTGCACGAAGACCTTCAGACGATGCCCGAAGAGCAACGCGAGCAGTACCTCTCGAACTACAAGAGCCACCTCTCCGGCGTCTGGGCCTCGGAGAGCCGTGTGGCCAGCGCCTTCGTCACCGGTCCTGCGAAATTCAACTACCGACGCAACGAAAAGGCGAACAATGCCTACCGCAATAAGTACGAGGCATTCCGCCAGTGGCGCGAGCGGGCATTGAAAGCCGTCGAGCGGTACAAGGAGTCCCTGAAGACGAACGAACAGCGCGCCGAAGAGCTTTGGGCGAAGGTGCTCGTCGACATCGACAGCACGGCCGAGGAAATCCGCGATCTCGATACGGGCAAGGGGCGCGGATACGGCCGCGCCCTTCTGGTCTCCAACTTCTTCGGGCGTATATCCACGTATGCCAAGAACGGCAACGTCGAGATTGTAGACCGTGCCATAGCCCGCGTCCGCGAGTGGAATGCCAAGTGCAGCAAGCCGATCATCACCGAACGGCATTCGCTCTTCAAGCTGTCCGACGTGGCCCGCAGTGTTCGTCAGAAGACCGAAGAGACAGCGGGCCGGGAAAATAAGGAGGTAGCCTTCGAGGGCGGCAAGGTGGTATGGAACTATGAGGCGGACCGCCTGCAAATCCTCTTCGATGCGATGCCGTCGGAAGCGGTGCGAAGCAAACTCAAAACGCGGGCATTCAAATGGTCTCCGAGGTTTCAGGCATGGCAGCGACAACTTACCGACAACGCCGTATATGCTGCCCGCATGGAGCTAGGGATCGGCAACTTAAAAGAGACCCGTATGAAGCTCGAAGAATTTATCAACGAAAAACAATGTCCAACGGGCA